>NZ_JAGMUE010001486.1:0-734 GCF_019049165.1 Streptomyces sp. AC627_RSS907 | reverse complement strand
CCGTGAAGCTGGTCCACCCGCACTTCGCGACGGACGCCCAGTTCCGGGCCCGTTTCCGGCGCGAGGTGGAGGCGGCCCGACGGGTGGGCGGTGCCTGGACGGCCCCCGTGCTCGACGCCGACCCGGAGGCCGCGGTGCCCTGGGTGGCCACCGGTTACGTCGCCGGCCCCTCGCTCACCCAGGCCGTCGAGGACCTGGGCGCGCTGCCGGCGCCCTGCGTACGCGCGCTGGGCGCGAGCCTGGCGGAGGCGCTGGTGGCCGTGCACGGCCTGGGCCTGGTGCACCGCGACGTCAAACCGTCGAACGTGCTGCTCGCCCTGGACGGGCCGCGGCTCATCGACTTCGGCATCACCCGCGCCATCGACGGCACCGCCTCCCTCACCTCCACGGGCGTCTCCATCGGCTCGCCCGGCTACATGTCGCCCGAGCAGATCCTCGGCCAGGGCGCGACGGCCGCCGCCGACGTGTTCTCGCTGGGCGCGGTCCTGGCGTATGCCGCCACCGGCCGGCCCCCCTTTCCCGGCGACTCCTCGGCCGCGCTGCTCTACCGGGTCGTGCACGAGCAGCCGGAGCTGGGCCCCTCGCTGGCGGGCGAGTTGCGCGCGATCGTCGCCGACTGCCTGGTCAAGGACCCGACCGGCCGCCCCACGCCGGCCGAGCTGGTGCGCCGGCTGACCGCCGACGCGGGCGGGGATACGGGCGCGGACGCGGGTGGCGGCGCGGCCGGCCTGGTG
>NZ_JAGMUE010001485.1:0-608 GCF_019049165.1 Streptomyces sp. AC627_RSS907 | reverse complement strand
AGTGCGGGCGATCCAGCTCAACGACGCGCACGTGTTCTGCGCCCCGGAGCAGGTCGTCGACGAGGTGCGGGGCGCGCTCGACCTGATCGGGCGGGCCTACGCGGCGCTCGGCATCACCCCGGCCCGCTACCGGCTCTCGCTCCCGGGCGCCGGTCAGAAGTACGCCGCGGCCCCCGAGCCCTGGCGGCGCGCCACCGAGTTGCTGGTCGAGGCGCTGGAACGGTCCGGCATCGCGTACGAGGCGGAGCCCGGCGAGGCCGCGTTCTACGGGCCGAAGATCGACGTGCAGATCGCCGACGCGGCGGGCCGGGAGTCCACCCTGCCCACCGTGCAGGTCGACTTCCACCAGCCCGAACGGTTCGACCTGCGCTACGTCGGCGCGGACGGCGCGAAGCACCGGCCGGTGATGGTCCACCGCAGCGTCATCGGCAGCGTGGAGCGCGCCGTGGCCCACCTCATCGAGGTGCACGGCGGCGCGTTCCCCGGCTGGCTCGCGCCCGTGCAGCTCGTGGTCCTGCCGGTCACCGACGCGGAGGTGGACCGGGCGCGCGAGGTCGCGCGGCAGTGCCTGGAGCGGGGGCTGCGGGCCGAGGTCGCCGAGCCGGACC
>NZ_JAGMUE010001484.1:0-681 GCF_019049165.1 Streptomyces sp. AC627_RSS907 | reverse complement strand
GCATCGAGGGAGGGCGACTGGCCGCTGATCAAAGCGCCGCCGACTTCGCCCGTACCCGGTTGCGGCCACGCGTCGTGGTGCGCTCGCCGTTCGCCGACCGCCTTGCCGCCCTGTTGGCGCAGGAGGCGCGTGCCACCGGGGAGCGGATCGAGGTGGTGCCCGAGGGTAGTGGTCGCATCGCCGTGTACGGCAGCAGTTGCGCGGCTGTAGGCGAGCTCGCCTATCGCAACGGCATCCTCGTGCACCGCCTCGCGGACGAGTTCGGGGTTCCGAGCCTGACCGCACCGGGGAGACGGGACACCGACCGTCGTCAGACCCCGGCTCCGGCGCCGGAACGCGTCAAGCTTCTGACCCGTGCTGGCGATTCACCCGAGCACGGCACCGTCCCGGTCGAGTTGTTCCCCGAGGCCGCGCGGCTGGCTGTCGCGGACGAGCCGGTGTGCGCCTCGCCGCCCGACGGCCCCGTCGTGGCCGGTCGCGGCTCGTGGGTGGGCTTCGGCGGCGCCGGGGGAGTGGCCGGCGGCGCCGGCGCGCCCTGGCCCACGCCGGCGGACGAACCGACCTCCCAAGGGCGCGGGGTGCCGGCCTCGCGGGCCTTGACGCTCACCCGGTTCCCCCCGCCGGGGCCGGCCTGGCCAGTGCGCTACGAGCTACGCCGCGTGTTCGGCGTGAGCACTGCCT
>NZ_JAGMUE010000151.1:0-402 GCF_019049165.1 Streptomyces sp. AC627_RSS907 | reverse complement strand
GCCGGGGTCAACTCGGAGGAAGGTGGGGACGACGTCAAGTCATCATGCCCCTTATGTCTTGGGCTGCACACGTGCTACAATGGCCGGTACAATGAGCTGCGATACCGTGAGGTGGAGCGAATCTCAAAAAGCCGGTCTCAGTTCGGATTGGGGTCTGCAACTCGACCCCATGAAGTCGGAGTCGCTAGTAATCGCAGATCAGCATTGCTGCGGTGAATACGTTCCCGGGCCTTGTACACACCGCCCGTCACGTCACGAAAGTCGGTAACACCCGAAGCCGGTGGCCCAACCCCTTGTGGGAGGGAGCTGTCGAAGGTGGGACTGGCGATTGGGACGAAGTCGTAACAAGGTAGCCGTACCGGAAGGTGCGGCTGGATCACCTCCTTTCTAAGGAGCACTTCT
>NZ_JAGMUE010001483.1:0-615 GCF_019049165.1 Streptomyces sp. AC627_RSS907 | reverse complement strand
CGCCACCACCGCTCGTCGTCACCCCGCGCCGGGCGCGGGCCACGGAGCCGCGCGCCCCGCCTCGACCGCCGCCGAGCCCGGCCGGGCGGCCGGGGCCACGACCGGGCCCACCGAGACCGTCGAAGACCAGGACCGGCTGCCGCGCCCGCCGGCCTTCGGGTTCCCGGGCGCCACCTGGCGCGAGATCGCGCACCTGCTCACCAACCTGCCGGTGGGCATGTTCGGGTTCGTCTACGTGGCGAGTTGGTTCTCCACCGGCGTCGCCCTGTCGATCACCGTCGTGGGGCTGCCGATGCTGGCGCTCGGGCTGCTCGGCAGCCGGCAGATCGGCAAGTTCGAGCGGCGGCGCGCCCGGGTGCTGCTCGACGTGCACGTCGACGAGCCGAGCCCGTTGCGGCACCGCGCGCACGGCGGCTTCTTCCCCTGGTTGTGGACGAGCCTGAAGGACACCGTCGGCTGGCGGCACACGCTCTACCTGCTCATACGTCTGCCGTGGGACGTGCTGACCTTCACCGTCACGCTGGTCGGCCTGTTCGTCGCCTGGCCGGTGCTGCCGTGGGTGGCGCGCGGCCTGGCCCATGTGGACCGGGCGATGGTGCGCGGGCTGCTCTCGCC
>NZ_JAGMUE010001482.1:0-559 GCF_019049165.1 Streptomyces sp. AC627_RSS907 | reverse complement strand
GGCAGGAACAGCGCGGGGCTCGTCAGCGCTGCACGAGGCGGCCTCCGACGCGGCGGCGGGCGACGGGCCGACCTAGGACCCAGGCCAGCCCCGGGCCCCGCGCAGGCGCCCCGCTCCCCCGCCGAAGGAGCCACCGCAAGACCACCCCCGTGCGAGGAGGACCCCGTGATGACCGAAAGCGCCGAACTCTCCGACCCGGCACCCGGCGCCGGCGGGAGCGACGACCGCCCGCTGCGCATCGCCTATTCGCCGTGTCCCAACGACACGTTCGTCTTCGACGCCTGGGCCCACGGCCGCGTCCCGGGGGCGCCCGCGCTCGACGTGACCTTCGCCGACATCGACGTCACCAACGGCATGGCCGAGCGCGGCGAGTTGGACGTGCTGAAGGTGTCGTACGCGGTGCTGCCCTGGGTCCTCGACGAGTACGCGCTGCTGCCCTGCGGCGGGGCGCTCGGCTGCGGCTGCGGGCCGCTGGTGCTCACCTCGGGCCCGGCGGACGCCGCCGACCTGGCGGGCCGCACGGTCGCGGTGCCCAGCGAGCGGTCGACGGCGTACCTGC
>NZ_JAGMUE010001481.1:0-548 GCF_019049165.1 Streptomyces sp. AC627_RSS907 | reverse complement strand
GTGCGCGGCGTCGGCTACGCCGTCGGCGTCAAGAACGTCGGCTTCTCGGAGGGGTTCGACGACTACTCCACCGCCCGGGTGCGCCTCCAGGCGGTGGCGGGCGAGCCGGTCGCGGCGGTGCACACCGCGATGGCCGAGGTCGGTCAGGGCGGCGTCACGGTGCACGCGCAGATCGCCCGCACCGAACTCGGCGTCGCCGAGGTGACCATCCACCCCGCCGACACCCGCATCGGCTCCGCCGGCTCCACCTCCGCCTCCCGGCAGACCTACGTCACCGGTGGCGCGATCCGCCACGCCTGCGAACTCGTCCGCGAGCGGGTGTTCGACCTCGGCCGGGCCCGGTTCGGCAGCCACCACCCGGCCTGGGCCACGGCCGAACTGCTCCTGGAGGGCGGCAAGGTCGTCACGGACGGCGGCGAGGCGCTGGCCGACCTGGCGGACGTGCTCGGGGACGAGGTCATCGACGTGGAACGGGAGTGGCGGCACCGCCCGACCGAGGCGCTGGACCCGCACACGGGGCAGGGCTTCGGGCACGTGCAGTACTCGTT
>NZ_JAGMUE010001480.1:0-555 GCF_019049165.1 Streptomyces sp. AC627_RSS907 | reverse complement strand
GATCGCCCCCGTCCACACCCGCCCGCCACACATCCGCCGGTTCGCCCGCGACGTCCCGCGCCGGGCCCGCGAACACCGTCGCGGCCGGCCGCAGGCCGCTCTTGTCGGCCGACAGCGTCAGCCCGAGGGCGGCCAGCCCGTCCCGTACGGCGGCCCGCACCCGCTCCGCCTCGCCCGCGTCCCGGACGAAGACGTGCCAGTCATCGGCCCAGCGCAGCCATCGCCCCGGAACCAGCCGCCCGAGCACCGCGTCGACCGGGGCCAGGGCCGCGCCGCCGACGCGGTTGGCCCAGTGGTGGCTGGAGAGCAGGCAGTGCCCGGCCTCGGCGGCCAACCGCGTGAGGAGGATGGCGAGTTCCTCCGTCATCCAGGCCGCGTCGAGGAGCGTGGAGAGCGGCAGCGAGCGGCCGAACCGGTGCACGTCCAGGCTCAGCACCAGGGGAAGGCCGCCCCGCCCGGCGAGCGCGCGCATGCGCGCCCCACGGGCCCCGAAGGCGGTGCGGTAGTCCCAGGTCGGCGCGCGGTAGCTGAACACCTCGGCGGCCGGTTCGTATC
>NZ_JAGMUE010001479.1:0-543 GCF_019049165.1 Streptomyces sp. AC627_RSS907 | reverse complement strand
CACCCTCCCCGTCGCGTTGCCGCCGGAATCGACGGCGGCCACGCTCCAACCGGGACTGTCAGTGCTCGCTGCTACGTTCCACGGATGTCGAAGATCGTGCCCTACACCGGTGGCGAGAAGGAAAGCCTGCGCGCCAGCCTCGACCGCCACCGCGACGCGGTCCTGTGGAAGCTCGACGGCCTCGACGACGAGGCCCTGCGGCGACCGATGACTCCGTCGGGAACCACCTTGTTGGGCCTGGTGAAGCACCTGGCGACCGTCGAGTACGGATGGTTCTGCACGGCGTTCGGACGCGAGACCGAACCCTTCTGGTTCGACCCCTCCACGGAAGACATGAGTGTGGGACCGAATGAGGCCACGGCGGACATCGTGGAGTTCTACGGCCGTGCTCGCGCCGCCGCCGACACGGTGATCGAGGAACTCCGACTCGACGCCCTGGGCACCTCCTGGAACGGCAACACCGTGTCCATGCGCTGGGTGCTGATCCACATGATCGAGGACACCGTGCGCCACGCCGGCCACATGGACATCGTGCGCGAGCTC
>NZ_JAGMUE010001478.1:0-559 GCF_019049165.1 Streptomyces sp. AC627_RSS907 | reverse complement strand
TCGGCGCGATCCTCGGCAAACTCCTGGCCGACTCGGGCGGCGCGGACCAGATCGTGGACACCATCCTGGCCCGCGCCAACCAGCGCACCATGCCCTGGGCCATGGCCCTGATCGCGGGCATCATCGGGCTGCCGCTCTTCTTCGAGGTCGGCATCGTGTTGCTGATCCCGGTCGTCCTGCTGGTCGCCAAGCGCGGCAACTACTCCCTCATGCGCATCGGCATCCCGGCCCTGGCCGGCCTGTCCGTGATGCACGGCCTGGTGCCGCCCCACCCCGGCCCGCTCGCCGCGATCGACGCGATCGACGCCAACCTCGGCGTCACCCTCGCCCTCGGCGTCCTCGTCGGCATCCCCACCGTCGTGATCGCGGGACCCGTCTTCGCCCGGTACGCGGCGCGCTGGGTGGACATCGAGCCGCCCGAGGGACTCGTTCCGCAGCGGCCGTCCGAGACGCTGGAGCGCCGCCCCAGCTTCGCCGCCACCGTCTGCACGGTGCTGCTGCCCGTCGTGCTGATGCTGGGCAAGGCGCTGGTGGAGATCGTGGTGGACGACCCGGAGAA
>NZ_JAGMUE010001477.1:0-764 GCF_019049165.1 Streptomyces sp. AC627_RSS907 | reverse complement strand
CCCCAGCGCCTCGTCCGGCGCCAGCGGCGCGCCCGGGGCGTAGCCGCGCAGGCTCACGTAGAGCTGCCCGTCGGGGAACTGGTCGGCCACCCGGTGCATCCAGTGCACGGCCAGCGCCGTCTTGCCCACGCCGGCCATCCCGGAGACCGAGGAGATCACCAGCGTCTGGTCGGCCGCCTGGGCCCGTACGGCGAGTTGGGCGTCCAACTCCCGCAGCCGCTCCGCGCGCCCGGTGAACCCGGCCACGTCCACCGGGAGTTGGCGCGGCACGGGCGCCGGCGCGGCCGGGGCCGCCGGCTCGCCGACCGGCTCCGCCGCCGGCCCGGGGGCCGGGCCCGGCGCCGCGTCGAGGTCGAGCGCCGGGTCCGCGTTCAGGACCCGCTGGTGGAGCTCGCGGAGCGCCCGGCCGGGCTGGATGCCCAGCTCCACGTCCAGGACCCGCCGCACGTCCTGGTAGGCGGCGAGCGCGTCGGCCTGCCGGCCCGCCCGGTACAGCGCGAGGACGAGTTGGGCGCGCGGCCGCTCCCGCAGCGGCTGCTCCTCGACCAGCGTGCCGAGCGCGTCGACGGCCTCCTCGTCGCGGCCGAGCGCGAGCAGCGCGTCCACCCGCTCCTCGCGGGCCACCACCCGCATCTCGGTGAGCCGCTCCGCCTCGGCCAGTGCGAAGCCCCGGTCGCGCACCCCGTCCAGGGGCGGGCCCGACCACAGCGCCAGGGCCGCGTCCCAGTGCGCGACGGCCCCCGCGGCGTCGCCCTCTGCGAACG
>NZ_JAGMUE010001476.1:0-576 GCF_019049165.1 Streptomyces sp. AC627_RSS907 | reverse complement strand
GGCCAGACCTTCGGTGTCGACGACACCAGCAAGGACGGCAAGGTCCGGGTCCCCAAGGGCCGTTACCTGCTCACCGGCTCGATCAGCGGCAGCGACGAGAGCATCGACTGGATCAACCAGCCCAAGCTGGTCGTCGACAGGAACACCACGGCGACCCTCGACGCACGCACCACCAAGCCCGTCGACCTGACCGTTCCGATCCGGGACGCCACCTCGCTGCTCGCCTACGCGGAGATCGGTGTCACCGGGCAGAACGTGTCCTTCGGCTACGGCTACCTGCTGGACTCCTTCGCGAAGTTCAGGACCGCGCACCTCGGCCCGGCCGTCCCGGCCGGCGAGCTGACCCAGAAGTTCACCAGCAGCTTCCAGCGGGCGGGGAACGGCCCCACGTACCACGTGGCCTACGGCGGTTCCGTCACCAAGGCGCCGACCGGCTTCGTCCGGCACGCCAAGCCCGCTGACCTCGCCAAGATCACCGCCAGGCTGGGCGCGCCCGCACCGAAGAAGACGGGCGCCCTGTACGTCTTCCCTGTCATCGGCAATTCGGGTAGCTGGGTGGTCGGCATCCCCGTCAAG
>NZ_JAGMUE010001475.1:0-601 GCF_019049165.1 Streptomyces sp. AC627_RSS907 | reverse complement strand
GGCCTCGGCTGGCCGACCGAGCGTCGCGACCGGGCGGCCGAGATCATCGTGCTGCACATGCGCGACGAGGTGGCGCCGGAAGTGGACGTGGAGAGCCGGCTGTTGCAGGAGGGCACCAGCGCGGACGTGACCGGGACGGGCCTGGAGGAGTACGACCCCGAGTTCGCGCGAGCGCTCGTGACGGCGTACCCGCGGCTGGGGTTCGGCGCGTCCTTCGTCGGCCTCTTCCGGGACCAGGCCGAGCGCAAGCCGGACTGCGCGGCGGCCGGGTTCTTCACGCGCGGCGGCGCCGAGCGGACCCTCGCCCACCCGCTCGAACAGAGCTGAGGCCGGGCGGGGCGCGGCCCGGGGTCACCCCCGGCCCGCGCCCCGCGGCTTCGACGACGCCCGTCCAGCGGTTGCCATCGCGCCGCGGGGCGGGCGTTTCGCGTGCTGGGCCGAGCCCGAGGCGAGACGACGAGCCCTCGCGGTGTGCGGGCGCGCTCAGCTCCGCGTGTCGCGGCGGGCCCGGTACGCGCGTTGCTGGCAGGCCCGGGAGCAGTACGTGCGGGGCCGGCCGCGCGGGGTCTGGGCGACGGGCCCCCGGCAGCCGGGGCAGCGG
>NZ_JAGMUE010001474.1:0-556 GCF_019049165.1 Streptomyces sp. AC627_RSS907 | reverse complement strand
GGGCCAGCCGCTCCGACTGGTCGAGACGCCAGATCAACACCAGGCCGAGCCCGTTGAGCAGCGTCGCCAACGGCAACAGCAACGGGTCGGCGTACGGCGCGAACTTGCGCACCACGATGTGCCCGATGCCGGCGAGCAGGCCGAGGCCCAGGCCGTAGCTGAGCATGCCCGACGGCATCTCGTCGCTGAGCGCGAGGCCCACGTTGGCGTACGCGAACACCGGGATGATCACCGCGAAGGCGAGCATCGCGAGCTCGGTGTTGCGACGGCTCGGCGGACCGGCCGTACTGATCGTGGTCGTGCTGGTGGTACTGCTGCTCATCGCTGGCGGCCCCCTACCGCTTCACTGCTGGGTGCCGCCGCACTCGTCGGCCAGTTCGCGCTCCGCCGGGGACAGCGAGGGCGTTGGCGTCGGGGTGGGGGACGGAGTGGTCGTGTCGGTACGGGGCTGCGCGCCTGGCTTGCCGGTCTGGTCGCCGGTCTGGCCCTCTCCCTTGCCGAGGTCCCGCTGCTGGTCCTCGGCCTTCTTGCGCTCTTCCTGAGCGCGCTTCGGGGG
>NZ_JAGMUE010000150.1:0-680 GCF_019049165.1 Streptomyces sp. AC627_RSS907 | reverse complement strand
CCGACGCTCCCACGGCTTGTAGGCACACGGTTTCAGGTACTATTTCACTCCGCTCCCGCGGTACTTTTCACCATTCCCTCACGGTACTATCCGCTATCGGTCACCAGGGAATATTTAGGCTTAGCGGGTGGTCCCGCCAGATTCACACGGGATTTCTCGGGCCCCGTGCTACTTGGGTGTCTCTCAAACGAGCCGCTGACGTTTCGACTACGGGGGTCTTACCCTCTACGCCGGACCTTTCGCATGTCCTTCGCCTACATCAACGGTTTCTGACTCGTCCCACGGCCGGCAGACCGTAGAAGAGAGATCCCACAACCCCGCACACGCAACCCCTGCCGGGTCTCACACGTATACGGTTTAGCCTCATCCAGTTTCGCTCGCCACTACTCCCGGAATCACGGTTGTTTTCTCTTCCTGCGGGTACTGAGATGTTTCACTTCCCCGCGTTCCCTCCACACTGCCTATGTGTTCAGCAGCGGGTGACAGCCCATGACGACTGCCGGGTTTCCCCATTCGGACACCCCCGGATCAAAGCCTGGTTGACGACTCCCCGGGGCCTATCGTGGCCTCCCACGTCCTTCATCGGTTCCTGGTGCCAAGGCATCCACCGTGCGCCCTTAAAAACTTGGCCACAGATGCTCGCGTCCACTGTGCAGTTCTCAAACAACGACCAACCACCC
>NZ_JAGMUE010001473.1:0-616 GCF_019049165.1 Streptomyces sp. AC627_RSS907 | reverse complement strand
CACCTGGGAGCTGGACTCCGAGGGCAAGAAGGTCCGCCCGCTGGAGACCGAGTCCGGGTACTGGCGGATCGACAAGGACCGCAAGGTCGAGGTCGTCATGATCCGCGACCAGGGCGTCGTGGAGATCTGGTACGGCGAGCTGGCCGACCAGAAGCCGCAGATCGACCTGGTCACCGACGCCGTCGCGCGCACCGCCGCCGCCGGCCCGTACACGGGCGGCAAGCGGCTGTACGGATACGTCAAGAGCGACCTGATGTGGGTCGGCGAGAAGGCCACCCCCGAGGTCCCGCTGCGGCCGTACATGTCGGCGCACCTGAAGAAGGTCGTCGACCCGCGCGAGTGGGCCAAGGACCTCAAGGATCTGCCCGACGACGGCATCGCCTTCTTCCGGTAAGCCTGGCAGTCTCCTGTCGTAAGCCCGGCAGCACCTCACCCCGGCCACGTGCGGACCAGGCCGGCCGGGCACGCACCCGCTCCACAACTGCATACGCGCCCCGCGGGGGAAGTCCGGTGAGAGTCCGGCGCTGACCCGCAACGGTAGGCGGAGCCACGTATCCCCCGGGATGCGGGCACCGCGAGCCCGATCACCCGCGGCGGCGCATGTTCCAGGACTACT
>NZ_JAGMUE010001472.1:0-622 GCF_019049165.1 Streptomyces sp. AC627_RSS907 | reverse complement strand
GGTCAGCGCGGCGTCCACCCGCTCGAAGGACTTACCGGTGCTGCCGCGCGGGCCGGTGACCATCTCCAACGCCGCGTCGTACGCGCCCTCCTCGTTGGCCCGCCTGGCCCTCTCGTGTCGGTGCTGCCACTCGCGCGCCGCGCGGATCGCCTCGCCGACCGGCCCGCGCCCCGACGCGTCGTTGGCCAGCCGCTGGGCCCGGCCCAGCAGCCCGCCGGCCTCGGCGTCGGGGGCGTCCGTGGCCGGCGCCGTGCCGAGCAGCGCCCGCATGCGCTCGTCGTAGCCGACCTCGTAGGCGTCCTGGCCCTTCTCCGGGGGCGACTCGCGGACCACCGCGCCCCGCGCCACCAGCACCAGGTTCTCGTTGCCCCGCGCCTGGAGCACGGCTATGCGCGCCTCGCCCAGCACCCGCAGCGACCGCGCGCCGTGCCGGTCGGACTCGCCGAGCCCGGAGCGGACCACCGCGTGTCCCGCCGCCAGCCACACCAGCGCCGCCGCGGTCGCAACCGTCGCCGCCAACAGGCCCAGGTTGAAAACCCGGTTGGTCCGCCGGTACGTGCGGTGCTGCGCCCAGGCCAGGGCGGCCAGCGCCAGCACGCCCGCGCCGAACGCCATCCAGATC
>NZ_JAGMUE010001471.1:0-550 GCF_019049165.1 Streptomyces sp. AC627_RSS907 | reverse complement strand
CGATGGAGCGGCGCGCGCGGGCCCGCGCCTGGCTGGCGGAGCTGACCGGGGACGACGCTGAGGCGGGCGCGAGCGCTGGCGTGGGCGCCGGCGCGGGCGTCGGCGGCGCGGGCGAGCCACGTGGTCGGGTCGTGGTGCTCGGCAGCCTGGAGGCCAAGGGTCTTGAGTACGACGCCACGGTGGTGGTCTCGCCGGCGGAGATCGCCGACGAGTCCCCGGCCGGGCTGCGCGTGTTGTACGTGGCGCTGACGCGGGCCACCCAGCAACTGACCGTCCTCTCCGGCGAGCGGGACGACCCCGACGCCGCGGGCGTGCCGGACCTGCTGCGGGACTGACGCGCGCCGGCCCCGGGCGGCGTTCGCCCGGGGCCGGAACGCGCGTCGGGCGCCTCACCTGGGGTGAGGCGCCCGACGTGAACGCTTAGGTGACGCCGACCCGCCATGCTCGCCTCGCGGCAAGTGGTCGCTCGTAGCGACGATGGTTGGGCCCGGGGGCTTGGATCGGGCCGGCGTCACGTCAAGGCTAACAAACTCAGCGCAGAAGCCAATCC
>NZ_JAGMUE010001470.1:0-665 GCF_019049165.1 Streptomyces sp. AC627_RSS907 | reverse complement strand
GGCATACGGTGTGAAGATCGCGAAGGGCAACGCCCGCAAGGGTGCCGCCCTCAAGCGTCGCCACATCCGCGTTCGCAAGCGGATCTCGGGTACCCCCGAGCGTCCCCGCCTCGTGGTCACGCGTTCCAACCGCCACATGGTGGCGCAGGTCATCGACGACATCGCGGGCCACACGCTCGCGTCGGCGTCGACCCTGGACGCGTCGATCCGCGGCGGAGAAGGCGACAAGAGCGCCCAGGCCCAGCAGGTCGGAGCCCTGGTGGCCGAGCGTGCCAAGGCCGCCGGCGTCGAGGCCGTGGTGTTCGACCGCGGTGGCAATCAGTACGCCGGGCGCATCGCCGCTCTGGCGGACGCCGCCCGCGAAGCCGGGCTGAAGTTCTAAGCCCCGGTTCCGGAGCTAGCGGACCGTAACAGAGAGAGGTATTACCAATGGCTGGACCCCAGCGCCGCGGTGGCGGCGCCGGTGGCGGCGAGCGGCGGGACCGGAAGGGCCGGGACGGCGGCGCTGCTGCCGAGAAGACCGCGTACGTTGAGCGCGTTGTCGCGATCAACCGCGTCGCCAAGGTCGTGAAGGGTGGTCGTCGCTTCAGCTTCACCGCGCTGGTCGTGGTGGGCGACGGTGACGGCACCGTGGGTGTCGGATACGGGAAGGCGAAGGAGGTTCC
>NZ_JAGMUE010001469.1:0-556 GCF_019049165.1 Streptomyces sp. AC627_RSS907 | reverse complement strand
CGCACTGGACGCGCCGCTCCCACAGTTGATCGCAGGCACTCGTGGCCTGCTTCGCATTGCTATCTGCTCCATGACACTCCCCACCCGTCGTAGGCACCCGCCCCGGGCAGAGTAACCCTACCTCCCCCTGCCGTCACCCATGCATCCCACACCTCGGATTCACGGTGGCGTCAAGGAGGTTGACAGACGTTTTCCCAGCGTGGCGCGCTCGTACGGCCGATTGGCGCCCTCTGGGACACCGATGCGCCCGCACACCGGTCCGCCGTACGCCCGCCCGTCGGACGCCTTCTCCCCGCCGGGTGCGGGCCGGCGGGGAGAGGGTGTGCCTGACCGGGGTCGGCCGGGCCGTGGGTCAGATGGCCGAGCTGAAGGCGGGCAGGTAGCCACCCGACTGACCGGCGGCCTTCGGGTGGTAGGAGTCGCCGATCGGGAAGGTCACGCTGTGCAGCCACGCGTCGCCCGAGCAGATCTCGTGGCCGGCGAAGCGGGACGCGATGTCGCCGTAGCCGAAGCCGTGGTCGGCCGCGCGCTTGGCGGTGATCGAGTTGAGCAGGTC
>NZ_JAGMUE010001468.1:0-598 GCF_019049165.1 Streptomyces sp. AC627_RSS907 | reverse complement strand
GGGCGGCGCCTTCCGCCTCGTCTTCGAGTCCGACCTGACCAACGAGCCCGCGGTGCGCGAGCGCGTGGACCGGGTCTCGCTCCAGTGCGCCGAGGCGATCTCCGAGGTGATCGCCGAGGACACCGGGCTGCCGTCCGAGCAGTCCATGCTGCTGGCCGTCGCGCTCGGCGGCGTCTCGCAGGTCGTCGCGCGCTACTGGCTCTCCAGCGAGAGCGACATCCCGCGCGACACCGCGGTGCAGCTCGTGACCTCGCTGGCCTGGCGGGGCATCGCGGGCTTCCCGCTGCACGGCGCGGACGGCCAGGGCCCGGAAGCGGACTAGCCCCACCGTCCCGCAGCCCGCCGGCCCGGCCGGCGGGCCCGCCTCACCGCCGCGCCAGACGCCCGCCCGGCCCGCCAACGCCGGCGGCCGGGCGGGCGTCGCGCACGCGCCGGGCCGCCCGCGCGCCCGCGCGCGACGGTGATCGTCCACGGACCCCCGGACCCGCCGCGCGTTGCGGCTAATGTGTCCGTACGGCGCGGGAACCGCGCACCTCCCCTGGCCGGTGGCCAGGGGTAACCCGGACCGTCGGAGGGACATGGCCGTGGAGGTCAAGAT
>NZ_JAGMUE010001467.1:0-626 GCF_019049165.1 Streptomyces sp. AC627_RSS907 | reverse complement strand
CACGGGCACAGTGCTGACGCCACCCAGCTCATCACCCAGGCGCTCGAAGCGGTTCGCGACATCGGTGAGCCAGATGTCGAGGCTCAGGGGGAAGCTACCGTCGTCGCGGCACTGGTCGCGAACGCCCAACCCGAGGAAGCGCTCCGCCTCGCCCGCTCCCTCACCGGCCACCCGGCCTATCAGGCACAGGCCCTGGCCAGTGTCGCCGCCGGCTACGGCCCCACTCCCCAGGGGCGGACCCTGCTGGCCGAGGCGCTCGCGATCGGTGAACCGATGCCGATGGTGGCCGAGATCGCCCAGGTGGAACCAGCCGCCCTGGAGTCCCTGGCCGACTACCTCCAGGCCGACATCGCAGCCGATCTCACCCAGCCAGGTGACCCCACCCAGCCACCACCCACCACACCCCTCACTCAACCCGAGTCACCCGACAAGGGCGCCCCTCAGGCCGAGTAACCCTTCGGCGGGACCAGGCTGGCCAGTTGGTCGAAGGACAGCCAGTACACCTGGTTGCCGCCGAAGGACGCCGGGTCGGCGATGAGGACCGTGCGGTTCGCGTCGTCGTAGCCGATGACGGTGAAGTAGTGGGAGATCGTCTGGTCCGACGGGTAGCCGGGGGGCTGGTTGCC
>NZ_JAGMUE010001466.1:0-556 GCF_019049165.1 Streptomyces sp. AC627_RSS907 | reverse complement strand
GTCCACGGCCGCGCCGAGGCCCACGGCCTGGGCGATCGGCGGTGTGCCCGCCTCGAACTTGTGCGGAGCCGGGGCGTACGTCGAGGAGTGCATCGAGACGGTTTCGATCATCTCGCCGCCGCCGAGGAAGGGCGGCAGGTCCTCCAGGAGTTCCTGGCGGCCCCACAGGACGCCGATGCCGGTCGGGGCGCACATCTTGTGACCGGTGAAGGCGACGAAGTCGGCCTGCAACGCCTGCACGTCGAGCACCATGTGCGGGGCCGCCTGCGAGGCGTCGATCAGCACCAGCGCTCCGACCTCCTGGGCGCGGCGCACGATGGCCTCGACCGGGTTGACGGTGCCCAGGATGTTGGAGACCAGCACGAACGAGACGATCTTCGCCTTGGGCGTGATGATCTCTTCCAGGTTGGACAGGTCGAGCCGGCCCTCGTCGGTGAGCCCGAACCACTTCAGCTTCGCGCCGGTGCGCTGCGAGAGCAACTGCCACGGCACGATGTTGGAGTGGTGCTCCATCTCCGTGATGACGATCTCGGTCTCGTGGTCCACGCGGTAGGGC
>NZ_JAGMUE010001465.1:0-620 GCF_019049165.1 Streptomyces sp. AC627_RSS907 | reverse complement strand
GGCCGGGGGTGCCCTACGCTCCGGTCGCCGCCCTGGAGGGCAAGCCTCCGGGGCAGCGCCCGCCGTCGCGGCTACGCGCACTGGACGGGCTGCGGCTGGTCGCGGCGCTCATGGTCGCCTGCTACCACTACGGCGGGCGCGACGGCGAGATCGCCAAGGCGTGGGGCTCGTCCCCCTCCCACCAGTTCCCCACCGCGTCCGAGTGGTTCGCCTACGGCTGCCTCGGCGTGCAGATCTTCTTCGTCATCAGCGGCTTCGTGATCTGCATGAGCGGCTGGGGCCGTCCGCTCAAGGACTTCTTCGCCTCCCGCGTCTCGCGGCTCTTCCCCGCCTACTGGGCGGCGATCATCCTGGTCACGGCCGTCTTCGCGCTTCCGGCCGTGGCGTTCGCGACCGTCTCGCCCAGCGACACGCTGGTCAACTTCACGATGCTCCAGCAGCCGCTCGGCGCCGACCGGGTGCTCGGCGTGTGCTGGACCCTCTGGGCGGAGCTGCGGTTCTACGCGCTGTTCGCCCTGTTCGTGGTGCTCCCCGGGGCGAGCCGGCACCGGGTCGTGCTGTTCTGCGCGGTGTGGACGCTGGCCGCGGCCATGGCCGACGCCGCCGACCAGCCCCCCCTG
>NZ_JAGMUE010001464.1:0-742 GCF_019049165.1 Streptomyces sp. AC627_RSS907 | reverse complement strand
CGTGTGCACAGACTGCCCGATCGTGAGGGGCGGAAGCTGCACAGGTCGTGCGTCGGGGCAGTATGAGTTCGGTGCGCTACCGGCGGTGGCCACTGGGAATTCGGTGGTCAGCCGACTCACCGTGCGCTGGAGCAGCCGACATCGGTCACCGATTTGGTTCTGCTGTCGGCGGGGCGTGACCGCACCGCGGTCAGGCAGAGGACGACGACGGAACCTCTCCGAAGACCATGCGGTGCCCCCGGGCTGTGTCCATGTATTCGCGCACCCGGTGGATCAGCTCGTCCCGGAGCTCGAAAACGAAGCAGTAGTCGTTGGCGTAGTGGTTGCCGTTGGCCAGAGTCGCCGTCATGGTCTCCTCCACGACCACCCGCTCGCCGTCGGCGTGGAACGCGTGGAAGGTGACTGTGACCTCACGCACGAACAAGCGGGGGAAATCCTCAGCGAGGAAGCGCACGATCGCCTTCCTGCCGACCATGTGGCTGGGGGCATCCAGCGCGATGGCAGTTGCGTTGCCTGGCGGCGCGAGCCACTCGGCATCCTCGGTGAAGACCGCGGAGATGCGGTCAGCGTCGTGGCTGGCGAACGCCTTCCAAGCGTTCTGGACGATGCTGCGGCTCTGCTGTGACATGCCCGCCGACCCTAGGCGAGCGCAGGCGAAGGGGCTGGCGATGTTTCGACAACACCTCCTGGGAACGCAAGACTGACGCCTCCGAATTGCGCAGTAGGCACCATTGCGCAGTAC
>NZ_JAGMUE010000149.1:0-17388 GCF_019049165.1 Streptomyces sp. AC627_RSS907 | reverse complement strand
CCACCGGGACAGCCTCCGCATGCCTCCCCCCGAGGCGCACTCCGGCCGCACCACCGCCATCGCCGTCACCGCGGCCGCCGGGGTGGCCGTCCTCGTCACGGGCTTCGTCGCGTTCACCCTCCCCCGCGCCCGGCGCCGGGGCTGGCGCCCGGGTGGTTCGGCACCCTGAGGGCGGCCCCGCGGCGGGAACGCCCCCTCGTACCCCCTTCACGCGTCCGGACCCCAGCGCACGCGCCCGTGCGGCACAGGCCCGCGGCGCGCGGCACAGCCCGATGGCCGCCGCCGAGCAGCTCCAGTACGTGTCGAAGGTGGCCGGGGCGACCGCGATCGCATCCGCCGGCCGTGCCCCGGCTACTGTCCCGTTTCCCGGGCCGCCGCTTGCGCGGCACCGAGTCCAGGACGAGGTCGTAGGAATGGCCGACGAGATCCCGCACCGTCCCCGTGGTGATGCCCTGACCCGCGCCCACGGAGATCCAGTGCCGTTTGTCGAGGTACCGCCCGGGAGTGACGCAGTCGTGCTCCTGCCGCAGGTACCGGGCGCGGTCGGGCTCGGCCTTGACGGTGATGATCTGCTCGTCGGGATCGTCCGTGGTGATGTCCTGGAGCCGCTTCCCGGTGATCGTCATCGTCGCTCCGCCCGGACACGGGTGCCGTACGGTGCGCAGCACCGCCCCGGGCGGGCCCGGTTCCCCTACGGGCTCATGGGATCTTCACGGAGCTGCTCGGCGGGCCCTGTGCCGGTGTACATGCCGTGCGCGGTGCCGCACAGTGCGGCTGCCGGTCCGCCAGCTACGCCGGGTTCCATGCTCATCCAACCTCCGCCGTATGTCCTCGCTGCCTCAACCCAGGGAGGTAGACGCTCGAGCGGACTTCGTACCTCGGCTACCGCGCCGGGTGGACACGGAAAGAAACTCCTGCTGGATGTCGTCCTTGAGTGCGGGGCCTAGCTTTTGTACGTGCCGTCACGAGCGGCAGACCAAAGGGGCCGGCACTGCCTGTCCTCCAACGGCTCACCGAGGGGCAGAAGATGAAGAGAACGAAGCGGATCACGTCGTTACTGGCCGGCGTCGTAGTGGCTTTCGGAGTGGGTCTCGTACCCGCCCACGCTGCTGCGGAACAGAGCGCTGACACCTGCCTCGGCGACTGGGCGTTCGACTACCAGTCAGCCCCGGCGAGGGACAGCTCCAGCAACGCCTTCTGGCCCCCGTCGGGCTACACGCGGGTTGCCTACGGTTCACCGTGCAACGACATCAACATCAAGACCAATCACGACCGCACGGTCATAGTGTGCGGTCGTACGTGGTGCGGCGAACCGGTCCGTGCCGAAAGAGGCAAATGGACGGTCATCCACCACAACACGACCGAGGGCGCCGAGTACTACATCCAGTTCAGGGGCGTGAACGCCAGCACGGGATGGATCGCGGACTGACGTCTGCCCTGACGTACCGGGCGGCCGACGGCGCGAGTGCCGGCTTCCGCCACTGCGGATGCGCTGCCGGCTGTGGGGCGGGCTACGCCCGCGCCCAGTCGAATCCGAGCAAAGCAAGCTGCTGGAGCTGGTCGGGGGGAGCTTCCGGCGCCGCGACCGCGCGGGACGTGAGGTCTTCCCCCGTGGCGGCTCAGCCATGCGGCACATTTTTTTCAGGCGCCGACTCACCTCCTCTCAGCTGATCATGCCCGCAGGTCAGCCGGCTGTGACGCCATGTCGGCCCGTCGCGGTGAACCGCGTGTTCCCGGTGGACCTGCCCAGTCTGGGCGTCCTCGACCGAGCGGACGTACGCCGTCACGACACGGGCCGCCGGGACCTCCTCCATGCCGGCGAAGAAGGGCCCGTAGAGGGGCAGGGACTCCTCGGCCACCGTCGGGCTCACGGACACCCGGGTGTCCGCTGTGTCCCGGGTGCTGGCCCCTGCCGCCACGGTCTACCTCGCCCGACCCGCCCACCCCACGCATCCGCAGACGGAGGACTTCCTCGCGATGGTCCGGGAAGCCGTGAGCGCCTGAAGCCGGACACACCGGCCGGGCGGCTCTCGCCTTCTACCGGGGCCACGTCGCGTCGGTGGTCCGCGCCCGGCGCGCGGTGACCGAGCTGCCCGACCGTGCCCCGGTACGGTCAAGGCCAGGTCGGGTCGGCGCGGTGGCGGGTCCTCCTGCGCTGGGGCGGCGCCGGAGACGGCGACGCCTGCCTCCTGGAAGCCCTCCAGGGTCGCGGCGGTGGTTTCCCGGGGGCGGCAACCGGCGCGCTCGGTCCCTCACAGTGGACCGTCGATCTCGGCGTGTTCGGCATATTCGGCGTGGGAGGCTGGGTAGCGCCCACAGGGCCGGTGCCCAGGACGCGGCGCGACCGGCGGAGCCGCCGGGAGGGCCTTGATCCGGGACGCTGTTGTTGTGTCCGCTTCCCTCCACCACGCGTACCACGGCGCCTGTGCCGCGCCGAGTTGGGAGTTTCGGCAGTGCTTTTCGACGTGACCCGCAGAGAGCTCGCGGACATCTTCGGCGAGGACCGGCTCGCGACGCTGCCCGCCACCGCCTTCCCGCCCTTCAGCGCGGACACCGAGGGCGCCCGCCTCCTGCAGACCGTCGGCGTTCCCACCGGGACGCTCCGGCTGCGTGAGCCCGACGAGGACTTCGGTCGCCTGCCCCTCGTCCAGGACGTCGTCGACGCCGGGGACTTCGAGGACGCCTCGCAGGGCGCGGGCGAATGGCCCGTCATCGGCTGGCTGCTCAACGCCCACCTCGCTCTCGACCCCGGTTCCGGCAAGGTGCACGCCTTCGACGCCGACGAGGAGACCGTGCGGGAGCTCCACACGGACGTCTCCTCCCTCCTCCAGGTGACCCTCCGGTTCCAGTGCCTGCTCGAGGAGTTCACCTTCAGCGGCGACGACGGCGACGAGGAAGCCGACTTTGAGCGTCTGGACCGCGAGGTCGCGCGTGTCCGTCAGGAGACGAGCAGCATGGACCCGCTCCCCTTCCAGGACGACGAGACCGTCTGGTCGGTGGTCGGCGAGGAGATCGCCGCGGGCCTGCGCTTCAGGGGCAACAGCCCGGGAGCCCGCTCGCTCTACGGGTGATCGCCGGCCGATGTCGCCCACGAACCGCGCGGTCGGTGCGGTGTGCCGGCCGCCTTCCTGCGAACCGGTCTCCTCCTCGTCCTGCCCGACCGCTCCGCACTCAGCCCGGCCCCGGCCCAGTGGCGCGTCGTGTCGCGTGGAAGGCCGGCCGGCTCGGGCCTTGGGCAGCGTGTGCGGGGCGCTGATGTGGTTCCCAGCCGCCCGGGGGGCTGAGGCGTGGCGCGGCGTGCCGGGCCCGTGGGGGTGGGGCGGCGTCCGTCGTCCTTCGGCTGATCCACGATCACGCCGACGCCTCGCAGCGCCTGGTACGTCGCCCGGTCCCGCGGGGTCGTCCGCTTCCAGCTTCGGCCCGTCCGGCGTCGCGTACGCAGATCAGCGCCAGGCTCCAGGCGTTGCGTGCGCGGACCGCGTCACGTCGAAGGCGGACTCCGCGGCACGCGGGCCCGGCCCGATCCGGACTCGCGTACCGGGCCGGCTCCGCTCCGTCGGCCGGTCCGTCGCCGTCGGTGTCCGCCCGCACGAGTGAGGACCTGAGCTGTACCTCGCGCTGGTTCGGCGCCTTGTCGCCGTCCGGGTCCTCCCCGCCGTCCTGGGCACGTCGCCGTCGGTGTCCGGCATCCCGGATGCGCTGTTCGAGCCGACCGACGCGGTGCTGTGTGCGGACGGCCCGGTCCGCTCGCTGGTGGGGCTGTCATGCCCGACGACCTCGGACACAGCGGACCGGCTCCTCTCGCCGGCCTCGCCGGAGCCCGGGCGGTCGGCGTCAACCGATGACGGCCTGCATCTCCCGCTGGATGATCTCCTGGAACGGCACGTCGTCGTAGTTGCCGAGGATGACACCGACCCAACCGGTGTCCGGGTAGATGTTCCAACTGGCGACGCTGCCGGGGTTGACACCGGCCCGCCCGTTCACCCATTGGCCGTTGACGAGGCTCACCGGCATCATGTAGGCCGCGAACGACGCGTCGGCGGGGGTGGCCCGGCCGCCCCGCAGGCCGCCGCCCTGCGGGGCGAGGGGGATCTTGGCCCCGGTGAACAGCTCGGCGTAGGGCCGGTCCAGTACCGTGCCGTCGCCCAGCGCGTGCGCGAACCGGACCAGGTCCGGCGCGGTGGCGAAGCCGCCGTCCCCGGGAGGATCGATGAAGCCGCGGGCCGGGTTCTTGCCTGGCTGGAGCGGGTCCGGGCTGCCTTTGTCCAGGTTGCGGACGGCGTCCACCCGGCTGCCGTCGGCCTGCCGCATGTACGAGTGCGCGATGTGCGCGTCGGTGAGCCACTGCGGCCTGGTGTAGAACGCTGTGCCGGTCATGCCGCAACGAGCGAAGATGTGTTCCTCGACGTAGTCCCAGTACGTCATGCCGGTCACGGCCTCCACGATCAGCGCGGGGATGGCGACCTCGGCACCGGCGTGGTCGGTGGGAGTGCCGGGGGCGGCCACCGGCTTCGCCTGCCTGGCCCACCGCTCGTAGAACTCGTGCACCTCCTCCCGGCTCTGGAAGACGCGTTGCAGGTCCTCCTCCGGGGTGTTCAGCCCGGAGGTGCCGGAGAGCAGGTGGTGGATGGTCACCTTCTCGGCGATCTCCTCGGGGAAGCCCGTCAGGTAGGTGCCCACCGTGTCCGACAGCTTCACCTCGCCCCGCTGCGCCAGTTGCAAGACGGCCACCGCGCCGAACGGCTTGCCCGCCGAGGAGAGGTTGAACGCGACGCCCTCGTGGTTGCGGATCCCCTTCTCCCTGTCGGCCATGCCGTAGCTGCGCGACAGCACCGTCCGGCCCCGGTGCGACAGCAGCACCACGCCGGAGAACTTGT
The DNA here is from genome assembly GCF_019049165.1 of Streptomyces sp. AC627_RSS907. Classification (NCBI taxonomy): domain Bacteria; kingdom Bacillati; phylum Actinomycetota; class Actinomycetes; order Kitasatosporales; family Streptomycetaceae; genus Streptomyces; species Streptomyces sp. AC627_RSS907. The sequence continues at coordinate 12,511 of NZ_JAGMUE010000149.1, read as the reverse complement.
CCTCGGCGGCCAGCCGCGCCACGTACCGGTCGTAGGCCCCACCGGGCCGGGTGTCCGGCGGGATGGCGTGGGGATCCGTCGAAGCGGGGACGGCGCGGCCGGGGTGAGCGTCCGCCGGCTGCGCACCGGCCGCCGCCACGCCCGCGGCCGCCAGACCACCCCACCTGAGCAGCCGCCGCCGGTCAACCCCACGTACGGAATCCGAGTCCATGATCACGTCCCTTCCTGATCGCCGGACCGACCGTGGATACGCGGTGGTCCATGGCTCCACTGAAGACGGATGACCGTTGCGGTGGCGTATGCGCTTTTCGATACGCCCGCGACAGGCCTGCGACAGGCCCCCGACAGGCCCGCCCCGAGACCCCGCGGTACCGGCACAGGGACCGGCGCGGCCCCCGATGGAATGAATCGGGATTCCACACCGGGGCAGTGAGCCCGCACCGTGTCGCCGTGTCGCTACGGTCGGAGTGCCCGAAGGAGCGGACGGTCCCGGTCGGCGCCGGCGCCCTTGGAGGTGACTTCACGGGGAGCGCCGGGTCGCGAAGGAGACCGGCGAGGCAGCCGGCAGGATCCTGCGGCTCCACCGGTCCCGGCTCCTCGCAGGTCACGGCTTCCGCGCCCGAAAGCCGTTTCAGTCGCGGTTCGCAGCTGGAACCACGGCACCGAGACCCTCGGCGGTGGGCCCCGCAACTGTCAGCGAACCAGAAGGCGCACTGGTGACAACGAAGGTGAACTCCATGAACACGCCGACACATGCGCCGGTCAACTCGCACAACGAGTGGGACCCGCTGGAGGAAGTCATCGTCGGGCGTCTCGACGGCGCGACGATCCCCTCGAACCACCCGGTCGTCACCTGCAACATCCCGCCATGGGCCGGGCGGTTGCAGCGGCTTGCCGCCGGCTTCAGGTATCCGCGCGTGCTGATCGAGCGGGCGCAGCGGGAGCTCGACCAGTTCATCGCTCTCCTGCAGTCCCTCGGCATCACGGTCAGACGGCCGGAAGCGGTCGACCACAGGAAGCGGTTCGGCACGCCCGACTGGTCGTCGGGCGGGTTCTGCAACACCTGCCCGCGGGACAGCATGCTCGTGGTCGGCGACGAGATCATCGAAACCCCGATGGCATGGCCGTGCCGGTATTTCGAGACCCACTCCTACCGACCGCTCCTCAAGGACTACTTCCGGCGCGGCGCGCGCTGGACGGCAGCGCCGAAACCGCAGCTCACCGACGAACTGTTCGAGGCGGATTTCCGTCCCCCCGCGGCCGGCGAGCCCATGCGCTACATCCTCACCGAGTTCGAGCCGGTCTTCGACGCGGCGGATCTCGTACGCGCCGGACGCGACCTGTTCGTGACAAGGAGCAATGTCACCAACCGGATGGGCATCGACTGGCTGCGCCGCCATCTCGGTCCCGGCTACCGGATCCACGAGATCGAGAGCCGCTGCCGTACACCGATGCACATCGACACGACGTTCGCCCTGCTCGCGCCGGGCAAGGTGCTGGTCAATCCCGAGTACGTCGACACCGACCGCCTGCCCGGAGTCCTGCGGTCGTGGGACGTCCTCCGCGCGCCGGAGCCCAACCCGGTCGACGAGCGCCTGCTCAAGATCACCTCAATGTGCGGCAAGTGGCTCAGCATGAACGTTCTCATGATCGGCGAGAAGCGGGTGGTCGCGGAGCGGCACCACACCGACATGCTGCGCGCCCTCGAGAAATGGGGGTTCGAGCCGATCCCGTGCGATCTGATGCACTACGCGCCGTTCGGCGGCTCGTTCCACTGCGCGACACTCGACATCCGGCGTCGAGGCACGCTCGAGTCGTACTTCGACTGATCGAGTACGGCGGTGCTCCCCAGGCGCGGTGACGACCCGCCGGTCGTCCGTGTCGCGACGGCCGGCCCTGCTCCGCGCCCGCGGCGAGGGCGCGTCCCGGGGCCGGGCTCAGGTGGCGGGCGCCGTGGTGAAGAGCGCTGACGGTTGGCCTTCACAACCGGCACGTTCGCATAACCGTCAGCGTCAGGGGGCGAGCCCGGAGTGGCTGGTGGCGCGGTCGGTACCGGCCGCGGCTCGAACGCCACGAAGCCCTGTGCGCGGAACTCGGCGAGCGGCCTGCGGACGTCGCGCCGGCCCGGCTCCCGCACAACCCGGCGGTCGCGGCCACCATCGTCGGACCGCGCCCCCGAGCAGCCGACCGATTCGCTGCGGGCCCCGCACCTGTCCCTGCCGTCCGAGACCCGCCGTGCGCTCGACGAGATCTGGCCGGGCCCCGGAGGCGAGGCTCCCGAGGCGTACGCCTGGTGGCCCCGGCCCCCGGCGCGCAAGGCGCCAAGGCGGCCGCCCGGCCGGGCACCGCGTCGCCGGGAACGACGCCCGGCACTGTGGCGGCCCGCCCCACAGCCGCGCGCCCCCACCACCGGTGTGGGCCACCAGGAGCGACGTGGGCCTGCCCGGTGACGTGCACGGGACCGGTCAGTCGAGCGCACGCAGCGCCAGCCGCGCGAACCCCGTAACGCCCCGCCAGATCCAAGCGAGCAGTCCTCCCGCCTCGGCCAGGTCGGCGGCGTCCGCAGCGGTGTCCGTCCAGTCCGACTCCGAGCGGCGGCACCGGGAGCAGGAACGGGGCCAACTGCGCTTGCGCGCACCGCACTTCTTGCACTTCGCCATGACCGCATTCTCCCCTACCAGCGCACCCCTGCTTCGACGCCTCCTGATCGCGGTCGACCGCACGGCTCTCAGTTGCCCGTCCAGCCGCCCGGGGTGATCCGGCAGCGCACCCGTGGAACCGATCACCGCATGCCGAGGCGCCCCTGGGCCGCGGTCGGCCCCCTGGAGTCAGCCTCGCCGCCGTCGCGAGGTACAGCACGGCGGACACGACGCGCGCCGGCGTCGCGGCGTCCTTCCGGCCGATCAGCGGATGATGGCGACCGGGGCGTCCCAGGCGTTGCGGTCGACGGTGATGGTGTGACCGCCGCGGGTCTCCTTGCTGTTGGCCTTGTACTGGTGGCCGCGGCTGTGGTCGGTGTACAGCTTGGGGTTCCAGGGCCAGTCCTTGGTGGTGGTCTCCTGGCCGTTCCACAGGGCGTACCAGAGGTTGCCCGGCAGGTCGGTGCGGTTCTTGGCGGTGGCGATGGCCTTGGCGCTGGAGCTGCTGAAGCCGTAGAGGCCGGCGCGGTAGGTCTTGGCGCGCAGGGTCTTGGTGAAGGAGCGCACGTAGGTGAGGGTGGCGTCGTTGCACGCCTTGTCGGCGATGTCGTACGACTCCATGTTGAGGTAGATCGGGCTGCCGGCCTTCATGCCGAGGGCCGAGGCCTTGGCGATCGCGTCGTTGGCGTTGGCGGCCCCGACCGAGGCCGCGGTGGCCGCGGTGAACCTCTCCTTGTTCCGGCTCTTCTGGCAGGGCGGCTGGGCGCCGACGTACAGGGGGATGACCCGCCAGCCGAGTGTGTCGACCGACTTCACCCAGGACTTGGTCAGGTTGGGCTGGGCGCAGCCGCGGTTCCTGCCGCCGACGTAGACCGCGACGCCGCCGTAGTAGGCGTCCTTCTTCCACGCCTTCATCGCGGTGAGCGAAGGCGCCGTGCAGGCGTCGAACGCCCGGCCCGTGTAGGTCTTCTGCGCCGGCCACGCCGTAGCGGCCATCGAGGTCTGCGCCACGATCCCGCCGCCGGCCACGACGACGACACCTGTCGTGGCCATGGCTATGTAGCGGCCTTTTCTGGACAACCGGTGCTTCGGCATTTCCCCACCCCATATACGATCCGGCTCCGGCTCCCCGGAGCCCGCCCAGCTTAGACCGTGCCCCACGTGGTGGGCGGACGAGCCGTTGGGAGCAGCGGGGAGGGCGGCGGGTCCGAAAAGTGCCAGGGAGTCGGCCTGCGGCGGGCGGCCCAGTCGCTCGCTGGGCTCGACTCCCTTGCGCGCGATCCGCGATCCGCGATCCGATGCGCCTGCCGCGTGACCCCATAAGCGTTGCCGCGTGGAGGTGCTGGGACTTGAAGTACCGGCCGCGACGAGGGCGTGGACGACCACTTGACCGGCGGCCGGGGGCGATGAGCTCGTCCACGTTGGCCACGTGCCAGTACGGGGCCCCGGCGCCGGTTTCCAGCCGCGGACTCATCGAACTCTCCACGGGTGACACCCGGCTCCGGCCCGGGGCACGCGAGCAGTCCTGAGCCGCTCGTTTCGGCCAATCCGCCTCCGCCGCGCACTCATGCGCCGCAAGGGTCGGTGCACTGCACACCTTCAAGGAACCGCTCAATCCCAGGGTGCCCAACCCGACCGAAAGACAGGTGTTCGAAATCGCGGCGGCGTCGTTGGGCACGTGGACAGCGCCGGCCCGTCCACGAGGGGGAACACATTGACGTCGGTCGCACCAGACAACGACAAGGCGGAGAACCCGCCGAAGGCCACGCCCACGGACGGCATCTCGGGCGCGGAACGTGAGCTGTACGGGGGTCGATTGCGCTACGACCACGCATTCGTCCGCCACGAAGGCCCACTGACCCGGCTGGGGTTCGGGCACATGGCGGCGGCGCTGCCGCGGATGGCCGGCATGGTGCTGCGCACCGGCTGGGACGCGGACCGGCGGGCACTCGCCGGGGTCGTGGCGGCACAGCTCGGGCAAGGCGTGACGGCCGGATGGGGACTGCTGGCGGTCAACAGCGTCCTCACCCGGCTGTTCGCCGACGGTCCGACCGCGGACAAGCTCCGCGACGCGCTGCCGTCGCTGGCGGTACTCGCCACCACGGCGATGGCCACCGCGCTGCTGTCGGCGTGGTCGACGGCCATGTCCGGCCGGCTGGAGCCACAGGTGGAGCGGGCGGTCTCCGCCCGGTACTACACGGCCGTCACCGGCGTGGAGGTGGAGGCCACCGAGCGGCCGGAGGTCCAGCGGGTCCTGGAGGCGGGCAGGTTCGGCACCGACTCCGCCCGGAACATGCTCCGGCTGTCGGTCGGCGTGGGGAACGTGCTCATCGGTATGGCGGCGGCCGCCGTGGTCCTGGCGTCGCTGCACTGGATGCTGTTGCCGATGCTGCTGGCGATCGCCCTGCCCAAGGGATGGGGGGCGGTCCGCTCCGCGCGACGCGACTACCTCTCCCGCCTGGCCTGGGTCGACCACCGCAGGGCGATCGCCTCCCTCCTGGCCTACTTGACCCGCCCGCACGCCGCCGGGGAGATCCGCGTCCACGCCGCCGGCACGAAACTGCTCTCCAGCTACGAGGAGATGTCCCGCCAGACAGAGGCGGAGCAGCGGCGACTCGCCCGGGCGCAGGCCTCCACGGACCTGGTCGCGGGCGGTTTCGCCGGTCTCGCGTCGCTGGCCTGTTACGGAGTGCTGTGGTGGCTGCTGGCCAGTGGAGGGCTGCCGCTGGCAGTCGGCGGGACCGCGGTGATCGCCATCCGCACCTCGACGGCACGGCTCACCTCCCTGGTGCAGCAGGTCAACCGGCTGTACGAGGAGTTGCTGTTCCTCACCGACACGGAGGACGCCATCAAGGTGGCGGCGGAGAACGCGATCCCGTGCTCCGGCACTCCCCTGCCCGTGCCCGTGCGGGAGGTGCGGACGGACGGACTGTCGTTCACCTATCCCGGAGCCGACTCCCCCGCCCTGCAGGGCGTGAGCGTGCGGGTCCCCCGGGGGAAGGTGACGGCCCTGGTGGGTGCGAACGGGTCGGGGAAGACCACCTTGACGAAGGTGCTGGCCGGGCTTCTCCTTCCGACGGAGGGGAACGTGTGGTGGGAGGGAGGAGCGGGCGGGCCGGTCGAGCTCCGCGAGGCGGACCGCGCCCAGGTGTTCGCCTCGGTCGGCGTGCTGGCGCAGGACTTCCCCCGCTGGGAGATGACCGCCGCCGCCAACGTCGCCATCGGCGCCGGTGACCGCCCCCGGGACATGGACCGCGTCCGCGACGCCGCCCGGGCCTCGGACGTGCTCACCCTGATCGAAGGCCTGCCGCACGGCTGGGACTCGATCGTGTTCAAGGGCTACGAGCGCGGTGTCCAGCTCTCGGGCGGACAGTGGCAGAAGCTGGGTACCGCTCGAACTCGGTACAGGCGGGCGCCTTTCCTGCTGGTCGACGAGCCCACCAGCGCTCTGGATCCGCATGCGGAGATCGCCGCGTTCGAGGGGCTGTGGTCCCTGGCGCAGGAGGGGCACGCGGTCGTGCTCGTCACCCACCGGCTGGCCGCGACCATGAAGGCCGACCACATCTACGTCCTCGATCAGGGGCGCGTCGTCGAGGACGGCACGCACGCGGACCTGATGGCCCGCCAAGACGGCCTGTATCACGGCATGTTCACCGCCCAGGCCGCCCAGTACGGGCTCGCTGCGACGGCCGACACGCTTCCCGGCCCCCGCGGCATCCAGCCCTCCGACCACGAGACGGCGAGCTGACCCACCGCGACGTCCGACCGTCTCACCGGCGTCGGCCACCACGGGGTGGCCGCGATTCCCGGCCGGCAGCAGGGCGGTAGTCACCCTCTGCCGATCCGGGGAGCGATCCTCGTACGTCCCCGGAGCCGCCTGGTCAGGCGTGCTCACGAGCACTCCGCAGACGCTCACCGGAGGGCGACCGACGGCCAGTGGCCTGTCTCGCCGGGCCTGCAGGGCGGGTGGCGGCTCGCCGGCGTGCGGGCGGGCTGGGACCACGCCGTATTGCGACGGACCGTCCAAAACGGTCCCGGCCTGGCCACGATCCTGCCCGACCCGGCCCGCCGCACCACCCCGGCCACCGGCCCCGCCCCGCTGTCCGCCCCTGTCCGGTGAAGGGAACGCGTTCGCACCCGCTGACCGGTCGGCAAGGACGCGACGGCGGACGCCGGCTGAGGCGACGAGCTCCTGGGACCGCGAGCAGCCCGGTGAGACCTCCGCGAGAATCCTGCCGGGGTCGCGCCCCCACGGGACACGCGCGTGGTCGTACGCCGTGGGGCCGGTGCTCCGGTGCAGGGCGGGCCCCGTGGCGGACCCGCCCTGCGCCGGCTCTCCTGCTTCCGGGCTCAGGGACGGTGGAACCGCACCTCCGGGTGGGCCGGGTCCGGGCCGTCCAGGAGCGGCTGGTCCCTGCCCCGCAGGTGCTCGTCGAAGAAGGCGGCGACGTACGCGCGGGTGACGGTCACCGCGCGGTCGGCCGGGAGGTCACCGCCGGGGAGACCGAAGTGGCCCAGGAGCACGGGCGCGTCGGAGAAGCCGAGGTGGTCGGCGCCGTCAACGGTCAGCCAGTGCTTCTCCCCGCTCAGGGCCGCCCAGGTGGTGTCCCAGGAGGTGTCCTCGCCGCCAGGCCGGTGGAACTCGTCGGTGCCCAGCAGCAGGAACGGACGTCGGCCCAGCCCGTCGGCGGGCAGCGTGTCCCAGAACGTGCCGTCCATGTTCACCCCGGCGTCGATACGCCGGTCGGTGGCCATGGCGCTGACGGCACTCGCGCCGCCGACCGAGTGGCCGGCCATGCCGATCCGCGTCCGGTCGATGGAGGACGCGTACCGCCACGCGGGCCGGGGGCCGGTCAGCCGGTCCAGGACGAACCGGGTGTCGGCGGCGCGGGCCCCGGTCACCAGGTGGCCCTTGGTCCAGTCGTTCTCCTCCATGACGGTGCAGGCGACGCAGGTCAGGGTGCGCCCGCCCGGCACCGACGTACCGGACGACTCGTAGGCGTGGTCGAGCGAGGCGACGACGTAGCCGCGGGAGGCCAGGTCCACGGCGAGGCTGGTGAGGGTGAACCGCGGCATGCCGAAGCCGGGCGAGAGCACCACCAGCGGGTGCCGCCCCGGAGCGGGACGCGCGTCCACCGCGCTGTGCGTGCGGGCCCGTGCCACCTGCCGCACCGACGCCGGGTCCTCGACCTGCACACCCTCCAGCAGCAGCCGGGCCTCCTCCTGGGTGGCGTACGGGGCGGGGCGGCCCGGTGTGTGCCGGGCGGACGCGGGGTAGTGCAGGGTGACCATGAGTTCCCGGCCGTCGGCCTCGGGCACCCAGGGGTCGGTGCGGGAGTGGTCCACGAGGTGGAGGACGGAACTCCCCACCCCGTACGGCCCGGTGGGGGCCGGCAGCCGCATGCGCTCGGCCGGCCGGTCCGAGGTGGTCGTGGCGGTGCGTGGGGAGGCCGGTGCGGCGGTGGCGGTGGCGGTGGCCGGTAACGCGACCGCGCAGGCGAGGAGGGCGGCGGCGGCCGCCCTGGTCAGCTTGTTCATGCCGGAGACGCTACGGTCCCGGCTCCGGGCCCCGCGTCCTTCCGCGGTCCCAACCACTGCCGGAGCCGTACACCCCAGGTCGGATGCCGGTCTCCCCCGGGCGGCCGGAGGCAGTGCGCGAGCGTACCGGCCGGCCGGTCCGGCCGCGCGCGAGCCGCGCGGAGGCGGCCGTGGCCGTGGTCGCGGTGCGCCGGGTGGCCCACCGCGCCCGAGGGCACCTGCGGGCGCGGTGGTGAGCGAGAGCCGGCACCCGATCCTCGGAGCACCGCGTCGTCCGGCCCCGGGGTCGTAACGGCTCGGAACCGGGCGGCACCCTCCACCCGCCGTCGACGGCCCCGGCCGCGTCCGTCCGCCGTGCCGCCGTCGTACCTTCCCGCCGCTCGCGACGGTGGGTGCGCCGCACCCAGGAAGCGCCCACCCGGGGGGACGGCGACCTGGTTGCGTCCCGCCGCAGGGCCGAAGGTGGAGCCATGACCGACAACGACACGCCCCGCGATCCACACGCGTACGTGGGGATGTGGGTGACCGCGGACGGCTGCATCCGCCAGGAACTGCTGCCGAACGGCCGTTACGACGAGGCCCGGGGCAACCGCCGGAGCGCCTACACCGGCCGCTACACCGTCACCGGCAGCCACCTCGACTACGTCGACGACACCGGATTCACCGCCACCGGCGACGTCCGCGACGGCGTTCTCTTCCACGAACACCTCGTGCTCTACCGCGAGAACGACCCGCGCGCCCGGCAGGGAGCCCGGCCATGACCGGGTCCCGACTGCACGTGGCCTGAGCCGCCACACCCGGCACGCGATCGCCCGCCGCCCGACGGCGGCACGACCGGTCGCGACAGCCCCAGCCAGTCCGTCGAACGACAACGCGACGCCGTCTCGCCCTGTGCAGCCGACGCGGTGCGAGGAACGACCCGCCACGTCGGTCGCCACCACTCCGGAGGAAAGTCCGAGTCCATGAGCCCTTCCACCAGCCAGAAGATCGTCCTCGTCACCGGCGCCAGCAGCGGTATCGGTGAGGCAACCGCCGAACTGCTCGCCGAACGAGGCCACCATGTGGTGCTCGGAGCCCGACGCACCGAACGGCTCGAAGAACTCACCGGGAACATCCAGGCAGCCGACGGCAGCGCCGACATCGCGCCGAGGGGCGCCCCTTGAGGAGGACGGACAGCGGCATGACCCACCAACGGAACACCCGGCAGACCACCGCCTGGATCGCTGACGGACGGATCGACTGGGTCTGCTTCGCTCTTGTCACCGCGACCCTCGCCCGGGTCGAGTACGACGCCGCCTGACCTCCGCGCCACCGCGCTGCCCGTCCTCGGCATCCTCATGTGGCGTACGCCCCGTCCGGCCGCCACTCCGCCTGCGCAAGCCGAACGCGCAGCCCGCCGACGCCCAGTAGGAGCCGGATGCGGTCGGCACGCCGGGCTCGCCGTCCCGACGCCCCCTCCTTCCGCGTCAGGCCGACGACCTCGCTACTGTGCCCGCACCGTCGCGGCGAGGGCCTGTTGTGCTCCGACAGCAGGCGCGGGCGTACAGGCCCTGGTGCCAGGACGTATGCGGGGGGCCGGGCCGGCGGTCGATCAGGCGCAGAAGCCGGGGACTGGTCTTGTCGTGCCCCGCGGGAACACCGCGGCGCTCCCGGGGCGCCCGGGTGAGTCTGCGCAGGTGGTCGTGTGCCTCGCCGTCGAGGTGGCGGACGACGGCGCGGGCCCCATCCTCGTGATCGGCAACACCGGCGACCCCGCCACCCCCTACGAGGGAGCCAAGAAGATGGCGGACGAACTGGGTGAGGGTGTCGGTGTCCACGTCACCGTCGACGGTGAAGGACACTGCGCCTACGGCGTCAACGGCTGCCTGACCGGCCTGGTCGACAAGTACCTGCTCGACGGGACAGTCCCGGAGAACGACACCATCTGCCTGTGACGGACGGCGCCCTCGCCCGGGAGGCTTCGTCAGAAACGCGTCGCCAGGAGCACGTCGTGCTTGGCGGCCGACGGCGCGGCACTGACAGCGCAGGCCGTCTACCGCGGCGCAGGCCTCCGGCGACGCACGGCAGGAGCGGCTTTCCCCGAGCGCACCTCGCGACGACGAGCACCTGTGTCCAGCCCGACCCCCGGTCGCCCCTGTGCCGTCGACGGCCTCCACCGGGTCGTCCGCCTGCATGGCGGCATCGATCAGGCCCGCGATGAAGTCGCCCGCCGGCGCCTCCGCCTCGTCATGCACGAGGCAGTCACATCCCGGCTCTTCACCCACGGGCCGGCCGGACGCCGAGGGTGCCGAAAGCGGACACCTGCCGACCACAGCGACGGTGTGGCCGACAGGACTACGGAGCCGGGTGGGCTTTCGTTGTCCGGCGCGCTCCGGCCGCCCTGAGGACTGCGGCAGTGTCGGGGTGGGGGCCGTGGTCCGCCCAGTCCAACGGGGACCAGCCCGCGCCGTGGTCCTCGCGGAGGTTGGGATCGGCGCCGTGTGCCAGCAGCTCCCGGACAGCTGCGGTGTGTCCCCAGCAAGCCGCCGCGCACAGCGGTGTGCCCTCCGAACCGGGGCCCCTGCTTTCAGTGTCGGGGAGAGCCCCGGCCTCCAAGAGCAAGCGGGCCACCTCGGCCTCTCCCTGCACCGATGCCAGGTACAGAGGAGTGGTGCCGTCGGCGTTCCTTCCCTCCGGACTCGCTCCGCTGCGCAGCAGGTTCTTCACGCACCTGGCGTCACCTGACAGGATCGCCTCGAAGAGGCGGTGGGAGAGCTTCTTCCGCTGCCGCTGCTTCATAGCCGACGAGGCTAGCGATCAGGGGCACGCCGGAGCCACTCATATCCGTCCGTTGATCATTGCCACCGGCACAGCACAGGGCTGGAGTGAGGTTGCCCAAAGGGGAGAGGGCCTGGTCCGGGCCCAGGCGGCCGTTCGTGTCCCGCTCGTACCGGCCGTGCGGATTCACCGGCGGCTACGGCCGCGTCCGCGTCGAGGTCCGTGCCGTCGACCGCGCCCCCGCCCCGCTCGACGGCCCGCTCACCCGCCTCCGGCCGCCGCTGGAGGCGGGGTCCTGGCCGTGCCGGGCCGCGAGACGGCCGACGGCCCTCTGCACCGGCCGGGACTGCAACTGGCGGATGAGCCAGGCGTTGACGCGGATGCCGCGTTCCGTCCGCGGCGCCGCCCGCCCCACCCGGCTGGGGGACAGCCCGCTGGGCGGCGTCGGTGCGGGGACGCACAGATCCTCGCCGTACACGGGGCCGGTACGCGGGAGGGCCGGTCAGCGCCGCCGCCCCGCCCCGCCCGCGACCGTCGCGTGCGCCCGTGCCGCGTCCGAGTACGGGACCCACGGTGCCGCACTTCCGAAACGCTTGCGGAATACCGTGCCGGGGGTCGCGAACGCCACGTCCACCGCGTCGCGGTCGACGGCGGTGCGGGCGGGACGCCTGGGAACCTTCCGGTACCCGCACGCACGTATGAGGCCGACGGCCGATTTCCAGCTGTCCGCGGCCACCACCACCTCGTCGACGGCGTCGCAGGCGTTGCTCGCATCGGCCAGGACCGCGCAAGCGACCACCGTGTCCTTGATCGTGACCTTGGCGCTCATGCCGCTCATCTCTGCTCCCCTCGGTGACGGCGGGGCCGCCGCTGCCGCACGGCCCCCGAAGTCCGCAGGCGTAGCCCGCCGCGTCAACAGCGCGGTGCGGGCCCCGCCGGAGTGCGACGCTCAGCCTCCTTCGAGTTCCCGGCGCACGGTGGCGGCGATGCGGGTGAGTGCCGCCCCGAGGTGACGGCGCTGAGCGGCGCTGAGCGGATCGAAAACGAGCCGCTTGACCTGCGCGACGTGTTCCGGTGCGCTCTCGACGAGCTTCTGCCGGCCGGCGTCGGTCAGGGTGGCCAGGGTGTAGCGGCCGTCGCTGGGGTCGGGTCGGCGGGCGACGAAGGCGCGGGCTTCGAAGCGGTCCATCACCTTCGACAGGCGGGGCTGGGTGCTGTCGCAGACCCGGGCCAGGTCGCTGAGCCGCATCGTGGCCTCGTCGGCCATGGACAGCCGGGCCAGCACCCCGTACTCGAAGTTAGAGATGCCCGCGTCTCGCTGCAGTTGGCGGTCGAGGGCCGCCGGGAGGGCGATGACGACCGTGAGGAGTGCCTGCCACAGGTCCTGCTGGTCGTCGTCGAGCCAGGGTGACTGGGTGTTCATGAGCCCATCCTACGTGCCCGAGCACCTCGCATCACTTGCCTAGGCAACTCTTGATGAGCTACTTTCCAACTTGCCCAGGCAAGCGAAAAGACTTGCCTGGGCAAGTGAAGGAGCTGATTTCGATGCCCCCTGCGAGCAGCCCGGCCTCCCACCC
>NZ_JAGMUE010001463.1:0-672 GCF_019049165.1 Streptomyces sp. AC627_RSS907 | reverse complement strand
CCGTCTCTTGCGGTGTTAGCTACATGGTCTGACCTGGTGAGGTGAACGACTGGAGCGGCGGGAGACATGGGCCGAGCGGACGACAGGCGGGCGCGCCAGAGGCGCGCCCGCCGCGTGAGGAAACCCACTGGCGCCACGGCGGACAACGCGCCCGCGGCGATACCCGGCGGCACGCCCCGCGCGGCCACCGGCGCCGAAGGCGGCACCGCGCGGCGGGACGCGCCACGCTGGGCCGTACGCGGGCGCGGGTCCGCGAACGCCGGCAACTCCGGCAAGACTGCCAGCGCTGGCAACGCCGGCAAGACTGGCACGGCTGGCAAGGTCGGCGCCGCGTCGGCCAGGCCGAAGAAGACCGGCATCCGCCGCTTCTTCACCTGGCGGAAGCTGCTCGCCTACGCCGTCGGGATGATCGCGCTGGTCATGGGCGCCCTCGCCGCGCTGTACGTGCTCGTGGACGTCCCCTCGGGCAACGCCGCCGCCAAGGCCCAGTCCAACGTCTACCGCTACAGCGACGGGACGGTCTTCGCCCGCACCGGCGACGTCAACCGCGAGTCGGTGAAGCTGTCCAAGGTGCCGAAGGACGTCCAGCACGCGTTCGTCGCCGTCTAGAACAAGAACTTCTACAGCGACTTCGGCGTGGACCTCATGGGCCCCCCCCGCGGCATCGTCAAC
>NZ_JAGMUE010001462.1:0-576 GCF_019049165.1 Streptomyces sp. AC627_RSS907 | reverse complement strand
GTGCTGACCGACCGCTCCTATCTCGGCTACACCCTCGCCTTCTGCTTCGCCAGCGCCACTTTGTTCTGCTACATCTCGGCTTCCCCCTTCCTGTTGCAGAACGTTCTGCACTTCACCGTCGGCGAGGCGTCCGTCGCCTTCTCGGTCGGCGCCCTCACCGCGACCCTGTCGAGCGCGGCGGCGGCTCGCCTCGTGGGGCGTTACCCACCCCGGTTCCTCCTGCGCGTGGGGTTGGTCCTGCTTCTGGCGTCCAGTGCCCTGGCCCTGCTCATCACCGTCGCCGGGCAGCTCAGCCGCGTGTGGGCGCTGGGCCTGGTCGCCGTCGGTTTCCTCGGCCTCGGTCAGGTCTTCACCACCGCCACCGCACTCGCCCTCGAACGCGTGTCGTACGCGGCAGGCACCGGCTCGGCCGTGCTCGGTGCACTGCAGAGCGCTCTCGGCGCCGCCGTCGCACCGTTGATGGGCATCGCGGGCGGGCACACCGTGGTGCCCCTCTTCCTCGGCATGACGCTCTGCGCGTTGATCGCCCTACTCGGCCTCCTGCTGACCAGGCACGGTGACGCGGCTACCGCGACC
>NZ_JAGMUE010001461.1:0-563 GCF_019049165.1 Streptomyces sp. AC627_RSS907 | reverse complement strand
CGTCCCTCGGCGGCGGGCCCTCACGGCCCACCGCTCACGTCTGTCTAGCGGCCGGTGCGGCGCCTGGCGTCGGCCAGGTGCTCGCTCAGCCGCGCCTGGATGCGGACGGTCGCCGCGTCCAGGACTGCCCGGGTGGCCCGGGCGCGGGGGGCGCCCGCCCCGGTCGGGTCGCCGCCGGCGTCGTCGGTGGCGCGGAAGGCCGGGCCGAAGACGATGTCGATGCGGGACCGCAGCGGGGGCAGGGCCGCTATGGCCCGGCCGCGCCGCTCGCTGGTGCCCAGCACCGCCACCGGCACGATGGGGGCGTCGCCGCGCACCGCGAAGTAGGCCAGGCCGGCGCGGAGCGCGGCGAAGTCGCCCTCGCCCCGGGTGCCCTCCGGGAAGATGCCGAGCACGTCGCCGCGGCGCAGCACGGCGAGCGCGTCGGTGATCGCCGTCCGGTCCGCGATCTCCCGGTCCACCTTGAGCTGGCCGATGGAGCGCAGGAACGGGTCGAGCGGTCCGACGAACGCTTCCTTCTTGATCAGGAAGTGCACCGGCCGGGGCGCGGTGCCCATCAGCAT
>NZ_JAGMUE010001460.1:0-589 GCF_019049165.1 Streptomyces sp. AC627_RSS907 | reverse complement strand
GTGCTGATCGGCTCGGTGCTGGCCGCGGTCTTCGCCAGCGTGCTGCTCAAGATGCGTAACAACAAGTACAAGAAGTTGTACGAAGAGGAGGAGCGGGACGAGGATCAGGACGGCGTTCCGGACATCTACGAACTCGACCAGCCTGACTACCACCTCCGAATGGCGGCGATCTACGAGGAGAAGGCCGCCGAACACCGCAGACTGGCGGAGGCTGCCACGGCATCACAGCGCACCGACGGCGACGGTCCGGCATGATCTAAGAGGCTTCAGATCCGCGCCAAGCCGGTAGAAGCTCCGTAGTACGTCCGTACGCGGCCCAACGGGGCCGGCAGCTAGAGGAACGAGGGAGACAGGCGATGAGCGCAGCCGACGAGGGCGGAAACCGTAGCCTCGGGCAACTGGTGTCCACGGCCACCAGTGAACTGTCCGCGTTGGTGCACGACGAGATCGCGCTGGCCAAGGCCGAGTTGCGGCAGGACGCCAAGCGCGTCGTGATGGGCAGCACCGCGGGGATCGTGGCTGGTGTCCTGCTGCTGTTCTCGCTGCCGGTGCTCAGCTTCGCCCTCGCGTACGGCCTCCGCGCCTGGAC
>NZ_JAGMUE010001459.1:0-650 GCF_019049165.1 Streptomyces sp. AC627_RSS907 | reverse complement strand
GGCCGGGGCCGAGCGCGGTCTCCGCGTCGGCGACGGCCACCACGGCCTCGGCCTCCTCCTCGAGGAGCGCCGCGGCGGCGCGCAGGAAGCTGGCGCGGGCCGCCCGGTCGGCGAGGGCCGCGCTGGCCGCGTGGGCGGCGTTCACCGCCCGGTCGACGGCGGCGGCGTCGGCCTCGGTGGCCGCCTGCTCCCGCCGCTGCCCGGTGCGCGGGTCGACGCTCCACACTGGTACCGGCACGGCGGGCTCCCTCCCTCGTGCGTGCGCGCCCCGCCGGGGCCGCTCCCGCTCCGTTTTCGCCCACCGCGACGGCGAATCTCCGGGGACTCTAGGGCCGTCGTTTCCGGGGGGTCAAGGGCGCCGGTCGGCGGCCGTCGCGGGCGGGGCCAAGGCCGAGTCGGCCGCGTGCCGAGGGGTTGTCGGGCCGTGGGTTCGCCGGGCCGCGACCGGCGCGCCCGCCCCGGGTCACGCCGCCGGCAGGCCGCGCTGGGTCAGGGCCCGTACGGCCAGCCGGCGCGCCAGCGGCACCGGCTCCGCCACGGCGTCGAGGCCGCCGAGCACCATGGCCCCCTCGTGCAGCAGCGCGAGTTCGTCGGCCAGGTCGTCCGGGTCGCTCGCGGAGGTGGCGCGGCACAGTTCGCGCAGGTAGTCG
>NZ_JAGMUE010001458.1:0-676 GCF_019049165.1 Streptomyces sp. AC627_RSS907 | reverse complement strand
CCTCGCAGCAGGTCGGCGGCGCCATCGGCACCGCGCTGCTCAACACGATCGCGGCCAGCGCCACGACCGAGTACTTCAAGGACCACGCGCAGGGCGCCACGTCGGCCAAGAGCCTGCAGCTCACGGCCCTCGTCGAGGGGTACACGACCGCCATCACCTGGGCCGTCGTCATCCTCCTCGTGGCCTCGGCGATCGCCTTCACGTTCGTCAACACCGGGCCGCAGAGTGGCCACGGTGCCGCCGCCACCGGCGATGGCGCGGAGGACGACGTTCCGGTGCCGGTGATGGCCCACTGACCCAACTCACCGCCCTACCGGCGCCGAGCGAGGCGCTCGGGTGGGAGTGGATGGACAGCGGCTGCCGCGCCCGATGCGCGGCAGCCAGGCGCGGGGCCCCCGCCGTTGGACACGTTTGGCGACAGTGTCCGACAGCGGGGGCCCCGCGGCGTATGCGGAACGGAACAGCCCGGACCGGCGAAGCGCCGCCGGCGGGTGCTCGGGTGCTCGGGTGCTGGCGGCGGCCGGTCCCGGGCGGTGGGCGTACGTGGCGGGCGCGGGGCGCCGGTGACGGTGTGGGGAGGTGGGGGCGAGGGTGGTGTGGGGGCGCCCCGCGTGGTTGCGCGGGGTGTCGGAGCGTGTAGGCGCCGGGGGCGCGGGGCGTTGAAGCGTGTAGGCGC
>NZ_JAGMUE010001457.1:0-642 GCF_019049165.1 Streptomyces sp. AC627_RSS907 | reverse complement strand
CTCGGCCACCAGGACGGAGCTGAACGGCGCCCCCGGCCACAGCGGCTCCCCCACCTCCAGCGAGCCACCCGGCGCCACGATCACGCCCTCGACCTGCGGCGACGCGGCCAGTACGGCCAGCGGGCGAAGCGCCTTGTCGGTGTCGGCCCGCCGCGCCCGCACGGTGAGCAGCAGCTCGGCGCGGGGCCCGCGCACCGGGTCGGCGAGCGGGTCGGCGGGGTCCGCCATGGGCTGGGCCGACATGCCGAGGGTGGCGTAGCGCACGACGTCGGCCCCGCCACGGTCGCCGGCGGCGTCACCCGTGAAGCGCAGCACCTCGATGCGGTCGGTGCCGACGAAGGTGATGGCGGCGCGGGCGTCCGGCTCGCCCAGCGCCATCCGCAACCGGGCTTCTACCAGCTCGAGAACATTGGCCATGCGGCGAGCATAGAACCCGTATCGAAGAGGCGAAGCGGCACGCCGGGGCCATACACCCCTGGTAGCCTTGGCGCCTGATCAGGGACTTACGTCGTCCCCTACGGGGGACCGGCCGGAGGAGGTGGGGCTGCGGTGGATCCTAGTCGACCGTGCAGTACCGACTGTTCTCCCGTCCTCTCGCTCGGGACGCGCCCCTTCTCTCGGTGATCTGCTGCCTTCCGTACC
>NZ_JAGMUE010001456.1:0-559 GCF_019049165.1 Streptomyces sp. AC627_RSS907 | reverse complement strand
GAGCCGGGTGGCGACCCGAGCCAGGGAGGGGACCGATGACGCGGGACGCGGCCACGGGCCGGACCGTGGAGCAGAGCGCGGGAAACGGGCCCCCGCCCGGGGAGCCGCTGCTCGTGGCCGAGCGGCTGACCAAGCACTTCCCGATCATGGGCGGCTTCCCGTTCCAGCGGAAGGTCGGCGCCGTGCAGGCGGTGGACGGCATCGACCTGGC
Organism: Streptomyces sp. AC627_RSS907; assembly: GCF_019049165.1. Lineage (NCBI taxonomy): Bacteria > Bacillati > Actinomycetota > Actinomycetes > Kitasatosporales > Streptomycetaceae > Streptomyces > Streptomyces sp. AC627_RSS907. The sequence continues at coordinate 348 of NZ_JAGMUE010001456.1, read as the reverse complement.
GGTGCACGCGGGCGAGAGCTTCGGCCTGGTCGGCGAGTCGGGATGCGGCAAGTCCACCACCGGCCGGCTGCTGACCCGCCTCCTGGAGCCGACCGCCGGCCGGATCAGCTACCGAGGCCAGGACATCACGCACGCCGACCGCAAGGCCCTGGCCCCGATCCGCTCCGAGATCCAGATGATCTTCCAGGACCCGTACTCGTCCCTCAACCCACGCCAGACGGTCGGCGCGATCATCTCCGGCCCGATGGAGATCAACCGCATCCGGCCCCCCGGCGGCCGGGAGGCCCGGGTGCGCGAACTCCTGGAGACGGTGGGGCTGAGCCCCGAGCACTACAACCGCTTCCAGCA
>NZ_JAGMUE010001455.1:0-596 GCF_019049165.1 Streptomyces sp. AC627_RSS907 | reverse complement strand
GTATGGGGCTGTCCTTTTCCTTCGTCGTGCTGCTCGTTCTCGGTACGTACATGATCGCGAGCAGGGCCACGAGCGGCGGTTCCACCGGCGACGTGCAGCTCGCGGAGGGCACCGTTCCGGCCGCGTACGCGCCCCTCGTCCAGAAGCACGGCAACCGCTGTCCGGCCATCAACCCGGCGCTGCTCGCCGCGCAGCTCTACCAGGAGAGCGGTTGGAACCCCAAGGCCGTGAGCCCGGCCAACGCGCGCGGGCTGGCGCAGTTCATCCCCGGCACCTGGGCCGCGTACGGGGTGGACGGCGACGGCGACGGCGACCGTGACATCTGGGACCCCGCGGACGCCATCCCCTCCGCGGCGGCCTACGACTGCGCGCTGGCCAAGTACGTGAAGGACGTGCCCGGCGACCTCACGGCCAACATGCTGGCCTCCTACAACGCCGGCTCGTACGCGGTGGTCAGGTACCGCGGGGTGCCGCCGTACAACGAGACCCAGAACTACGTGCGGCGCATCACCACGCTCGCCAAGAGCTTCGCGGCGCCGAAGCAGCCCGTCGCGGCGTCCAGGCAGGCGGCGGCGGCGATCTACTTCGCGCAGCGG
>NZ_JAGMUE010001454.1:0-562 GCF_019049165.1 Streptomyces sp. AC627_RSS907 | reverse complement strand
GCGCTTCATCGCGCGGCGCTCGTCCTCGCTGAGGCCACCCCAGACGCCGGAGTCCTGGCCGGACTCCAGCGCCCACTGCAGACACTGCTCCATGACGGGGCAGCGACGGCAGACGGCCTTGGCTTCCTCGATCTGCAGCAGCGCAGGACCGGTGTTGCCGATGGGGAAGAACAGCTCGGGGTCTTCCTCGCGGCAAACGGCGTTGTGACGCCAGTCCATGGCTGCTCCATCTCCTCGTATTGCGGGTTCATTGCTTGTGAATGTGAACGCTTTCACGAATCCCCCCGCAACGGAAGGGCCGCCGCCCAGTTGCCCGGTGCGGACCTGAAGTCATAAGGAGGGGGATTCGGGCTCTCAAGGGGGCCTGGTGCGGCCGTCCCGATCGCCATGAAGAGACTCGCAAACCTCGGCGGCGGATACAACCCCTTCCGGAAAGTTTTTTTTGAATCCACGGTGTCGCCTCAGTCACAGCCGTACTTCCACAGGGTGGAAGCCAGGCTAAACGTTCGAGTGGAAGGAGTTTTGGCCCTGCCACTCACACAATCACACGCAGTGCATGCCG
>NZ_JAGMUE010000148.1:0-6442 GCF_019049165.1 Streptomyces sp. AC627_RSS907 | reverse complement strand
CCCCGGCCCACCCCCACCCCCGGCCCGACGAGCGGAGTGACCATGACCCAGCCGGACGAGAAGCTCGTCGAGGCCCTGCGCAGCGCGTTGAAGGAGACCGACCGGCTGCGCCGCAGACAACAGGAGGCCGACGCACGCGCCAGTGAACCGATCGCGATCGTCGGCATGGCCTGCCGCTACCCCGGTGGGGTGCGCGGTCCCGCCGACCTGTGGCGGCTGGTCGCCGACGGCAGGGACGCGGTCGGTGACTTCCCGGCCGACCGGGGCTGGGACCTCACCACGCTGTTCAGCGACGACCCCGACGAGTCCGGCACCTCGGTGACGAGGGCGGGCGGATTCCTGTACGACGCCGGTGACTTCGACGCCTCCCTGTTCGGGATCAGCCCGCGCGAGGCCCGCGCGATGGACCCGCAGCAGCGGCTGCTGCTGGAGTGCGCCTGGGAGGCGTTCGAACGCGCCGGCATGGACCCGCTGGGGCAGCGCGGCGCCCGCACCGGCGTCTTCACCGGCAGCAACGACCAGGACTACCTGGGCCTGCTCGGTGACCACCCCGGAGAGCTGGAAGGCCACCTGGGCACCGGGAACGCCTCCAGCGTCCTGTCCGGCCGGCTGGCGTACACCTTCGGACTGGAGGGCCCGGCCGCCACCGTCGACACCGCCTGCTCCTCGTCGCTGGTCGCCCTGCACCTCGCCGCGCAGGCGCTGCGCGGCGGCGAGTGCGACCAGGCGCTGGTCGCCGGAGTGCTGGTGATGTCGACGCCGGGGACCTTCCTGGAGTTCTCCCGGCAGCGCGGTCTGGCCTCCGACGGACGGTGCAAGTCGTTCGCGGCGGCCGCGGACGGCACCGGCTGGGGCGAGGGCGCGGGCGTCCTGCTGGTCGAACGGCTCTCCTCGGCGCGGGCCGCCAAACGCCCGGTGCTGGCGGTGGTGCGCGGTACGGCCGTGAACCAGGACGGCGCCTCCAACGGCCTGACCGCCCCCAACGGCCCCGCCCAGCGCCGCGTCATCCGGGCGGCCCTCGCCAACGCCGGGCTGACACCGGCCGACGTCGACGCGGTCGAGGCGCACGGCACCGGCACCACCCTCGGCGACCCCATCGAGGCGCAGGCCCTGCTGGCCACCTACGGCCAGGACCGCACCGGAGAACCCCTGTGGCTGGGTTCGCTGAAGTCGAACATCGGCCACACGCAGGCCGCCGCGGGCGTCGGCGGCATCATCAAGATGGTCCTCGCCATGCGGCACGGCCTGCTGCCCCGCACCCTGCACGTCGACGAGCCGACCCCCAAGGTCGACTGGGCCTCCGGAGCGGTCGAACTGCTCACCGAGGCCCGGCCCTGGCCCGCGGTGGACCGGCCGCGCCGGGCGGCCGTCTCCTCGTTCGGCATGAGCGGCACCAACGCCCACGTGATCCTCGAACAGGGCGATCCCGCCGGGAAGCCCGCCGGAGCCGGACGGCCCGCCGACACCGGTCCCGTCCCGCTGCTGCTCTCCGGCGCCGGACCGGCCGCGCTGAAGGCCCAGGCAGCGACCGTACGGGAGTTCGCGGCCGGGGACGTGTCGCTGCGTGAGGTGGGCGCGACACTGGCCGGGCGGGCCGCGCTGCCCGCACGGGCGGTGGCCTGGGACCCGGAGAGCCTGGACGCGGTCGCGTCCGGGCTGGTGTCGACCACCGCCCTCGACTCCTCCGACGTGGTGTTCGTCTACCCGGGGCAGGGCGGACAGTGGCTCAACATGGCCGCCGGACTGCTGGACTCGCCCGCGTTCGCCGACCGCCTCCGGGAGTGCGACGCGGCACTGCGTCCGTACCTCGACTTCTCGGTGGAGGACATCCTGCGGGGCACGGACGACTGGCTGACCCGGGTCGAGATCGTGCAGCCCGTGCTGTGGGCGGTGGGCGTGGCGCTCACCGCCTGGTGGGAGGCGCACGGGGTGGTACCGGCCGCCGTGGTCGGACACTCCCAGGGCGAGGTCGTCGCGGCCGTGGTGGCCGGCGCGCTGTCCGTCGCGGACGGAGCACGGGTGGTCGGGGTACGCGCCCGGGTCCTGGCCGGCCTCGGTGACAGCGGCGGCATGCTCTCGGTCAACGCCTCCGCCGCCGACGCGGAACGCTGGCTCGCCCCGGCCGGGGACGCCGGCACACCCTCCTGGGACGACCTCGTCATCGCCGCCGACAACGCCCCGGGACAGGTCGTCCTGGCCGGCGAACGCCACCGCCTGGAGGCGTTCCTGCCGTGGTGCGAGGAGCGGGGCGTACGGGCCAGGCTGGTCGAGGTCCGCTACGCCTCCCACTCGCCGTGGGTCGACGGCGTACGGGACGCCGTCCTCGCCGGCCTCGCCGGCCTCCGGGGCACCGCCCCGCGCATCCCCTGGTACTCCACGGTCACCGCAGAGCGCGTCACCGAGCCCGTCGACGGCGGCTACTGGTGGTCCAACCTGCGGCAACGGGTACGGTTCGCACCGGTCGTCCAAGGCCTCGCCGACGCCGGGTTCCAACTGTTCGCCGAGGTGTCCGGCCATCCGGTGCTCACCGTCGCCCTGGAACAGTGCGCCCCCGAGGCCGGGATCTTCGGCACGCTCCGCCGCGGCGAGGACGGCCCGGCCGGACAGATCCGCGCCCTGGGCCAGGCCTGGGCCCACGGCGCCCCCGTCGACTGGTCCCCCTGGTTCACCGGAACCACCCGCCTCCCCGACCTCCCGACCTACCCCTTCCAGCGCCGCCGCCACTGGCTCACGCCAGAAGAACAGCGCCGCGACCAAGGCGCGGACCCCGCATTCTGGACCGCCGTGGCGGCCGGCGCCGACTCCCTCGCCGGCGAACTCGGCCTCACCCCCGACGTCGTCGAACCCGTCCTCGACGGCCTCGCCTCCTGGCGGACCCGGCGCGAACGGGCGGCCACGATCGACGGCTGGCGGTACAAAGCCGGCTGGACGCCGCTGCCCCGGCCCGCCGCACCGGCACGACCCGAGGGCCGCTGGCTGCTCGTACGGCCCGAGGGCGTCGACACCCCCGATCTGGCCGGTTGCCTCCCCGACCCGGACGTCGTGGTCATCGACGCCGCCGCCGACCGGACGGCGATGGCCACCGCCCTGGCCGACGGCCCGTACGCCGGGGTGGTGTCCCTGCTCGCCCTCGACGAGCGGCCGATGCCCGGCCACCCCCTCGTCTCCCGCGCCCTCGCCGGTTCGCTGACGCTGATCCAGGCGCTCGGCGACGCCGGGATCGACGCGCCCGTCCGCGTCCTCACCCAGGGCGCGGCCGGTGTCGACGGGGCGCCCCGCAGCCTCGCCCAGGCGGAGGTCTGGGGCCTGGGCCGGATCGCCGGGCTGGAACACCCCAGCCGGTGGGGCGGTCTGATCGACCTGCCGGAGACACGGGAGGGCGGGGCGGACACGGACCTTCTCGGCGCCGTGCTCGCCGGGGCGCTGGGCGCCGAGGACCAGGTGGCCCTGCGCGCCGGTGGCCGCCTGTGGGCCCGACGCGTCACCCCGGCCCCGGTCTCGGCGTCGTCCCGGAAGGCCGGCGAGGGCTGGCGGCCGAACGGCACCGTCCTCGTCACCGGCGGCACCGGCGCCCTCGGCTCCCGCATCGCCCGCTGGGCCGCCGCGAGCGGCGCCGACCGCCTCGTACTGACCAGTCGGCGCGGCATCGAGGCCCCCGGCGCCGCACAACTCCGTGACGAACTCGCCGCGAACGGCGTCGAGGTACGGATCGCCGCGTGCGACCTGGCCGAGCGCACCGCCGTCGAGGCACTGCTCGCCGACGTCGGCCGCGTCGACGCCGTCGTACACGCCGCCGGAACGGGCGCGAACGTGCCGTTCGACCAGACCGACGTACCACTGCTGGAGCGCCTGCTCGCCGGGAAGGTCGCCGGCGCGGTGCACCTGGACGAGCTGATCGGCGACGACGTGGACGCGTTCGTCACCTTCTCCTCCATGTCCGGGGTCTGGGGCAGCCAGGCACACGCCGCCTACGCCGCCGCCAACGCCGCCCTGGACGCCCTCGCGGAGCGCCGACGGGCCCGCGGCGGCACGATGACCGCCATCGCCTGGGGCTCCTGGGCCGGGACCGGCATGGCCTCGGCCGAGGTCGGCGCCGCGCTGCGCCGGCGCGGCATCGTGGCCATGGCGCCGGACCTCGCCATCGAGGCGATGAGCCGCGCCGTCGCCCAGGACGACACGACGGTCTGCGTCGCCGACGTCGACTGGCCGCGCTTCACCGAACTGTTCACCGCCGAGCGCCCCCGCCCGCTGATCGACGACATCCCCGCCGTACGGGACGCCCTGGCGCGGGCCTCCGAGCCCGCCGGAGACGGTGCCGGGCTCGCCACCCGCCTCGCCGGACTGCCGGCCGCCGAACGGGGACGCGTCGTCCTGGAGTTCGTCCGCGCGGGCGCCGCCGCCGTGCTCGGCCACACCTCCGGCGACGACATCACCCCCCGCCGACCCTTCCGCGACCTCGGCTTCGACTCGCTCACCGCCGTCGACCTGCGCAACCGGCTCCGCGCCGAGACCGGACTCCCCCTCGCCGCCACCGTCGTCTTCGACCACCCCAACGCCGCCGCGCTCGCCACCCACCTCCTCACCCGCCTCGACGGCACGACCGCCCCCGCCGCCACACCCGTGACAGCCCCCGCGCGCTCGGCGACCGAACCGGACGAACCCCTCGCGATCACCGCGATGAGCTGCCGCTTCCCCGGCGGCGTCGCCTCCCCGGAAGACCTGTGGCGGCTCGTCCTCGACGGCGTCGACGCCATGTCACCGTTCCCCACTGACCGCGGCTGGTACCTCGGCGACCTGGTCAACACCGACTCGGCCGTACGCGGCACCACGTACACCAGCGAAGGCGGCTTCCTCGACGACGTGGCCGGCTTCGACGCGCGGCTGTTCGGGATCACCCCGCGTGAGGCCGTCGCCATGGACCCGCAGCAGCGGCTGCTGCTGGAGTGCGCCTGGGAGGCCCTCGAACGCGCCGGCCTCGACCCGCTCGGCCTGCGTTCCACCCGCACCGGCATGTTCGCCGGCACCAACGGCTCCGACTACCTGTGGTCCATGGGCGTCTTCCCCAGCGAACTGGAAGGCCACCTCGGCACCGGCAACGCGGCCAGCGTCCTGTCCGGGCGGGTCTCGTACACGTTCGGCCTCGAAGGTCCCGCGATGACCGTCGACACCGGGTGCTCGTCGTCGCTGGTCGCCCTGCACCTCGCCGCGCAGGCGCTGCGCCGGGGCGAGTGCGACCTCGCCCTGGTGGGCGGCGTCACCGTCATGTCGACGCCCGGACCGTTCGTCGAGTTCAGCCGCAAGGGCGGGCTGGCCGCCGACGGCCGCTGCAAGTCCTTCGCCGCCGCCGCCGACGGCACCGGCTGGTCGGAGGGCGTGGGCGTGCTGCTGGTGGAGCGGCTCTCCGACGCCCGGCGCCTCGGGCACCGGGTGCTGGCGGTGGTGCGGGGCAGCGCGGTCAACCAGGACGGCGCCTCCAACGGCCTGACCGCCCCCAGCGGCCCCTCCCAGCAGGCGGTCATCCGCCAGGCCCTGGCCGACGCCCGGCTCGAACCCGCCGACATCGACGCCGTGGAGGCCCACGGCACCGGCACCACCCTCGGTGACCCGATCGAGGCCAACGCCCTGCTCGCCACCTACGGCGCCGACCGTACCGGCGAACCGCTCTGGCTCGGCTCGGTCAAGTCCAACCTCGGCCACACCCAGGCCGCCGCCGGCATGGCCGGGCTCATGAAGACGGTGATGGCCCTTCGGCACGGCGTCCTGCCCAAAACCCTGCACGTCGACGAACCCTCTCCGCACGTCGACTGGGAACTGGGCGGCGTCGAACTCCTCACCGAGGCCCGCCCCTGGCCGGACACCGCGCGCCCCCGCCGGGCCGGCGTCTCCGCGTTCGGCGTCAGCGGCACCAACGCCCACGTCATCCTCGAACAGGCCCCCGAAGCCTCCGAAGCCTCCGAGGCAACGGCCACGGACACGGAGACGGCGACACCGGAACCGGGACGGCCGGTGCCGCTGCTGCTCTCCGGTGCCGACACGGGGGCGGTACGGGCCCAGGCGGCGGCCCTTCGGGACTTCGCCGCCGACGGCGCCTCGCTGATCGACATGGGCGCGACGCTCGCGACCCGGGCCGCGCTGACCGAACGGGCGGTGGCCTGGGACCTCGACGGCCTGGACGCCACCGCGGCCGGGATGGCACCCGTGTCGGGCTCGGTGACCGGGGCCGACCTGGTGTTCGTGTATCCGGGGCAGGGTGGTCAGTGGCTGAACATGGCGGTCGGGTTGTTGGACTCGCCGGTTTTCGCGGGGCGGTTGCGGGAGTGTGACGAGGCGTTGCGGCCGTTCGTCGGGTTCTCGGTCGAGGAGGTTGTGCGGGGTGGGGATGGCTGGCTGGCGCGGGTGGAGGTCGTGCAGCCGGTGTTGTGGGCGGTGGGTGTGGCGTTGA
>NZ_JAGMUE010001453.1:0-608 GCF_019049165.1 Streptomyces sp. AC627_RSS907 | reverse complement strand
CCCCTGCTCCCAGCCTGGGTGCGTGAAGGCCAACCACATGCAGTTGCGCTCCCGCGGGGCCAGGGAGTCCAGGTCACACAGGAGGTTGCCGTACGTACGGTTGTACGCCAGCAGGTCGTAGCGGCTGTTCTGCACGCACGCCGGGATGGGTTCGAGCTGCCGCAGCAACGTCCGGATCGGGTCGGAGACGGTGGCGCACTCGGTCCCCGGCGCCGGGTCGGCCACCCCCGCGAGCGTGAACAGGTGCTCGCGCTCGTTGGGGTCGAGCAGCAGCGCCCGCGCGATGGCGTCGAGCACCTGCGCCGAGACGTGGATGTCGCGCCCCTGCTCAAGCCACGTGTACCAGGTCACGCCCACCGCCGAGAGCTGCGCCACCTCCTCGCGGCGCAGCCCCGGAGTGCGCCGCCGACGGCCGCGCGGCAGCCCCACCTGCTCGGGCACGACGCGCTCGCGCCTGCTCCGCAGGAAGGCCGCGAGTTCGCCGCGCCGTACGTCGTGGTGCTCGGCCCGCCCGGTCGTCATCATGTCTCCAGGGTGCGGGATGGGAAATCCACTTTCCAGGTACTGTCGATACCAGGATAAGGAGACTCTGGTACCTGGCTACGGGC
>NZ_JAGMUE010001452.1:0-636 GCF_019049165.1 Streptomyces sp. AC627_RSS907 | reverse complement strand
CCGCAGGTCAATTGCTCTGGTCCCCGCGCGTGCGGGGGTGGTCCCTGCATGTCGCGGGCCGCCGTGTCCGCGCCGGACTGGTCCCCGCGCGTGCGGGGGTGGTCCCGGAAGTCGTACGGACGGTCACGGCTCCGGCACCTGGTCCCCGCGCGTGCGGGGATGGTCCCATCGCCGCGCGCTCTTCGGCCGACGCCATGTCCTGGTCCCCGCGCGTGCGGGGATGGTTGCATCGACGCTGGCCTCAACTATGGCGGAGCGGCAGCGACGACAGCCGTCGCCCCGACAGAGTGTCAGTGGCATGGTCTACCGTCCAACGCATGGCCACCGACGCGCTTCCCATCAGGCCGGGTGACGTCCACACGCGCGAGGAGATCCAGCCCGTGCTGGGCGGCAGCCTGTACGGCGGCATCGTCCCGTCAGACGAGAAGGCCAACGTGCTGCTGTTCTCGTACGCGCGGGGCGGGGCCAGGTTCGGCTACCACGACGGCTGGCTGCGGGAGGAGGACGAACTCGGGCCGGTCTTCGAGTACACCGGCGCGGGCAGCGGCGACCAGGTTTTCGGCGGCCGGTACGGCAAGGGCAACTCGGCGATCCTCGGCCACGCCGACAGGGGGCGCACGCTGCACCTGTTCATCG
>NZ_JAGMUE010001451.1:0-766 GCF_019049165.1 Streptomyces sp. AC627_RSS907 | reverse complement strand
GGTCCTCGGTCACATGGAACGGGCTGTTGAGCAGCCAGCGGCGCAGTTCCTCGATGCCGTCCTGCACGCGCTCGGAGAGCGAGTCCAGGTTCTCCATCACCTGCCAGACGACGAACCAGCCGACCAGGCCCATGATGACGAAGCCCGCGATGAAGACGATGGCGGTGGCCAGACCTCGGGGCACGCCCCGGCGCCGGAGTCGGGAGACCGTCGGTTCGAGCAGCGCGGTGATCAGCAGGGCCGCGACGAAGGCGAGCACCACCAGCCGCACCGCGCTGATGACCCGCATCAGCACCCAGACCGTGCCCGCGAGGACCAGCAGCCGCCATCCCACCTCCGCGGCGACCCGCACGCCCCAGGGGACGGCGGCCACGGGGTCGGCGCGCGGCGCTATGGCCGGCGCGTACAGCGGCGGCGCCGGCACCTGGGCCTCCGCCGCGCCCGCCGCCTCGCCGGCCGGTACGGCCCGCGGCGGCGTCACGGCCGGTTGCGCGGCGGCCGGCGCCGGGGCCCCGGGCGCGCCGGCCTCGGCCGCGCCCTCGCCCGATCCGGCGACGGTCCCGGCGCCCGACGGCGGTGCCGCGGGCGTACGTATGGTGTCGCGTGGCTCATCGGACGCGGCCGGGCCCGTGTCCTCGCGTTGTGCGTCGAGTCGCTCGGCGAGCCGGGTCAGCCCGGCCCCGAGACCGCCGACCCACCGTGGCAATCTGGACATGAATCTCTTCCTACCCCCACTCCCCCAAGGCCGTCCGGGATGACGTTACAC
>NZ_JAGMUE010001450.1:0-573 GCF_019049165.1 Streptomyces sp. AC627_RSS907 | reverse complement strand
GTGGTACGGGTAGAAGTCGGCCGCGGCGAAGGTCCGGCCGGCGTGGTAGTGCTCGGGTCGCTGGGTGGCGAGGAAGTCCCGCCAGTCGGCGTGCGGCAGGTAGTCGACGGCGAAGCCGCCGCCGATGCTGACGCGGTCGGCGGGCAGCCCCAGGCCCCGGGCGCGTTGGCACAGCCCGACCAGCCGCGCGGCCAGGGCCGCGCGCGGGCGGATCGCGTAGCCCGACAGATGGAAGCTGAACCCCTCCATCCGCGGCCCGTCGCCCGCCCGGGCGCAGCGGACGAGCGCGGTGTCGAGTTCGGTGTCGGTCATGCCGAAGCGACTGTCCGAGGTGCCCGGGGGCAGGACGCGCAGCAGGAGGCGGGGGCCGGGGCCGCCCCGCGCGAGGGCGAGCAGACGGTCGAGCTCGTCCAGGGCGTCCACGGCGATCAGGCACTGGTGCGCGGTGGCCAGGCGGAGCAGCTCGTCTGCCTTGGCGGGCCCGGTGACGACGAGGTCCGGGCCGCGCACGCCGTGGCCCAGCGCCTGGCGCAGCTCCCCGACGCTGGCCACGTCCACGCCGACGCCGTTGGC
>NZ_JAGMUE010001449.1:0-741 GCF_019049165.1 Streptomyces sp. AC627_RSS907 | reverse complement strand
GACTTCTCCTACCCGGTCGTACCCAAGGGCAAGGCCCGCATCCGCGTCCAGCTCTCGGCGGCGCACTCCACCGATGACGTACGCCGCGCGGTGGCCGCCTTCCGCGAGGTGCGCGACGAACTGGCCGGCGCCTGACGGCACCGCGGCCCCGGCCGGAGCCGCCCGCTCGGCGCGCCCCGAGAAACGGGTGGCCACGCGTGGAGCCCCGGTCGCCACGAGGCGGCCGGGGCTCCACGCACGCTGCCGCGGGCCTACGGGTTCCGAGGGCGCGCGGCGCGGCACCGGGTCACAGGCCGCCCGGCACCCACGGCTCCGGCGCCTCCACGCGGACGACGACGGTGCCGGCGGCCTGGTCGTGCAGGCACTGCTGGAGCGGCTCGTCCCGCAGGGACCAGAGCTGGTCGACGCCGCACAGCGCGATCATGCCGACGTGGGTCAGGTGCCGGCCGAGGGCGATCCGGTAGGGCAGGGCACCGCCGTCCTGCGCGTGCGCGACGCGCAGTCCGAACAGCAGCTTTCCCGGGGAGCCGCCCCAGCGGGCGGTGGTGAGTGGCGAGTAGCAGAACAGCAGCCCGGCCGCGGTCAGGGCGGCGACGGGGGCAGCGGGCCCGTCCAACAGCAGGCTCGGCAGCGCCGTGACCCACGTCAGCAGGCCGAAGAGCACGAGGTCGGTGAGGTAGGCGCCGAACCGCTCGGGGAGGTCGGCCGGGTGCGGCTCGCCCGGGCGGGTGGGGTACATCC
>NZ_JAGMUE010001448.1:0-668 GCF_019049165.1 Streptomyces sp. AC627_RSS907 | reverse complement strand
GGGCGCCGAGGGGGACCGAGCGCTCCCGGGGTGAGCCGACCGCGCGCAGCAGCGTGGCGCCCAGCCCCTCGGCCCGCTCGGCGATGCTCTCGATGAACTCGCTCTTGCCGCAGCCCGCCGGCCCTTCGACGAACACGATTCTGGAGTTTCCGGACAGGCATCCAGCGATCGCGCTATCCAGCGTGTTGAGTTCCATACTCCGATCGATCAAAGCCATGGTTACCCCAAGTCCCCGTGAATTCATAGCTTTTGACGCGCCTGCTACCAGGTCTGCCGGGAGGTGCGCCCGCACGCCGCGTGGGAATCGTTCCCGCGAACGGGTTCAGTCTACGGAGCGGGCGGGCGCCCCCCGGTGTCCATAAGTTGCAAGGCAACAACTACGTGCGAGACCACCGCTGACGCGCGTGGTGCTCCGAAGCGCGGCGGCGCTCAGCGGTTGCGGATGGTGGTCATCCGCGCCCGTGAAGCGGGCCGCGGCAGGCGGGCGGCGGCCCGTCGTACGGCGAACGGCGGCGAACCCGCCACGGCGCGGGGCTGGACGGCGCGGGCCACGAGGGGTGGCCGCGCCGCGCGTATGAGAAGGCCACCCCGGGTCGCCCGGACAGCGCGCCCGGGCGCGGTGGCGAGGTGTCCGCCGTTCGGGCGGCGGAGGGCGGCCGGGGCCGGGG
>NZ_JAGMUE010001447.1:0-726 GCF_019049165.1 Streptomyces sp. AC627_RSS907 | reverse complement strand
GGCCGAGGGGGGAGTAGGCCCCGGCGGGCGGCGGGAACGCCGCTGCCCCGGCTCCTGGTTCTCACCAGTGACCGGGGCAGTGCGCATGATTCCTGTGGCCCGCTGCTAGCCGACGACCTTCTTCAGTGCGTCGCCCAGCGCGTCGGCCTCGTCCGGTGTCAGCTCGACGACGAGTCGACCGCCGCCTTCGAGCGGAACGCGCATGACGATGCCCCGCCCCTCCTTGGTCACCTCGAGCGGGCCGTCGCCCGTCCGCGGCTTCATGGCCGCCATGCTCGTTCCCCTTCCTGAAACCAGCTCATCGCAGCCGACAACCTAGGCGTCACCGGCATCGAACACATTGCTTCCCCGCCATTATCCCGCATGCCATGACCCGATGACCAACGGCGGCGGTCATGGCCTCCGCGCCCGACTCCCCCAAAACCACTCAATTCGGCGATCGGGCCGCGATCTCGCGCGACGGCTCGGCCCGAACGGTAGGTCGGTTCTTTGACGCAGGTCACATGACGGGCGCGCGGATCTCCGGCATGCTGATCGCGGACCGCGGGAGCGTACACCGACCTCCGCGCCCGGACCGGCCGGCATATCCACGGGCTGATCGGAACGCGGCGGTCCGCGGCCGGGCCGCGGCGGTGGTCGTGGCCGGCCGTGGCGGCTCCGTACGGGCGCGCGGGCCGTACGGCACCCCGCCGCGTGGCACCGTGGTCCCCGCGCGGCGTCCCCGAC
>NZ_JAGMUE010001446.1:0-694 GCF_019049165.1 Streptomyces sp. AC627_RSS907 | reverse complement strand
ACGGTCGCCGAACAGGAGGAGTCGATCAAACGGCTGCGCGCGGTCGAGGAGGCCGAGCGGGACCGGCAGGCGCTGGTCATCGCGGCCGAGGCGGTGGCGCAGGAGCAGTTGGTCAAGGACATCAAGGCGGCGGAGGCGGCCGAGCAGGCGGCGGTCCACCGGGCCGCCGAGGAGCTGACGCTGGCGGAGGCCCGGACCAAGACCGCCGACATGGACGCGCGGGCCAAGATCCGGCTCGCCGAAGGCATCCAGGCCGAGGCGGCGGCCGAGGGGCTCGCGGCCGTGCAGGTGCGGGACAAGGAGTCGGAGGTCATCGAGAAGGCCGGCCGCGCCGAGGCCGAGGCCACGGCGGCCCGGCTGCGGGCCGAGGCCGAGGGCACCCGCGAGCAGGCCATGGCCGACGCGGCGGCCATCGGTGAGAAACTGAAGGCCGAGGCGGCGGGGCTGACCGAGAAGGCGGCGGCCATGGCCGCGCTTGACGAGGCGTCCCGGGCGCACGAGGAGTTCCGGCTGCGCATCGAGGCCGACAAGGACGTGCGGCTCGCGGGCATCGAGGCGCAGCGGCAGGTGGCCGAGGCGCAGGCCACGGTCCTCGCGACGGGGTTGGAGAGCGCCGACATCAGCATCGTGGGCGGCGAGACCGCGTTCTTCGACCGGCTGGTCGGCGCGATCTCGCTGGGCAAGAGCGTGGACG
>NZ_JAGMUE010001445.1:0-741 GCF_019049165.1 Streptomyces sp. AC627_RSS907 | reverse complement strand
GGCGTGGCGCACGGGTCGGCCGCACGGATCGCGGCCGACGAGGGAAGCGAGGAACTGGCTACATGGGGCGTCGGCTCGTACCGCTCACACTGGACAACCTCACGGACCTCCCCCAGCGCTGTCGCGCGTGCGTGTTCTGGGAACTCGACCCCGTCAGCGGCGAGGCGGCCGTCAGGGCCGGGCGCCCGGAGGTCGAGAAGGAAGCCTGGATCTCGGCCGTGCTGCTGGAGTGGGGCTCCTGCGGTCGCGTGGTCTACGTGGACGAGCTGCCGGTGGGCTTCGTGCTCTACGCGCCGCCGGCGTACGTGCCGCGTTCCCTGGCCTTTCCCACCAGCCCGGTGGGCGCCGACGCCGTGCAACTGATGACGGCATGGCTGATGCCCGGATTCCAGGGACAGGGGCTCGGCCGGGTGATGGTGCAGACCGTGGCCAAGGACCTCATGCGGCGCGGAGTGAAGGCCATCGAGGCGTTCGGGGACGCGCGGTGGGAGGGGCCCGCCTGCGTGTTGCCGGCCGATCACCTGCTGGCGGTGGGCTTCAAGACCGTGCGACCGCACCCGCGCTACCCACGGCTGCGGCTTGAGTTGCGGACCACCATCTCCTGGAAGGAAGACGTGGAGCTGGCGCTGGATCGACTGCTGGGCGCCGTACAGAAGGAGCCGGTGCTGCGTCCGCTGTAGGGTACCGCTCCCGCATGCGCGTGGGCCCGCTCCCCGTGGAGGGAGCGGGCCCACGACGCAC
>NZ_JAGMUE010001444.1:0-701 GCF_019049165.1 Streptomyces sp. AC627_RSS907 | reverse complement strand
GCGCGTCGTCCGCCCGGGCCGGCGCGGGGCGCGCCGCGCCCAGGTACTGCAACTCGGTGCTGCGGACGGCCAGTTGGTCACCCTCCGGCCCGATCCACACCTCGCGGCCGGTGTCCTGGCCGTCCGGGGTGACCAACAGCGTGTCGATCTGGTGCTCGCGGGCCGCCTCCACCAGCGCGGGCACTCCCGAGATGGCGTTGCCGCCGCCGTCGTCGTGCGTCGCGGCGTGGTAGCGGTCCAGCACCTCCCGCACGTGCTCGGTCTCGTGCGCGGCGCGCACCTGGGCGATGTCGCGTTCGAGCCGTGCGCTGCCGGAGCCGGTCGACCGGGCGCCGTGCTCGCTCTCCGCGGTCACCGCCCGCAGCGGCCCGGGCAGCCGGTCGCGCACCGCCTTGCGCTCACGGGCGTCGCCGACCAGCAGCATCACCTCGGCGCCGCAGCGCTGCCACATCTCGTGGGCGGCGTTGGCGATCTCGGCCGCGTTCTGCTCCCAGGTGTTCTCGACGGCCGTCTGGAAGTGCCGCTCCGACCAGTCGGCCGACGCGGTCTTGTGTATCGGCCAGTCGGCCCCGCTGACCTGCCCCGTCTCTCGCCGTCCGGCGTCGTCGCGGACCTCGAAGTCGGCCCCGGTGCGGTCCACGTACGCCACCAGGCACGGCGTCGGGTCGCCGATGGACCGCAGCAGGGGCGTGACCCTCGGC
>NZ_JAGMUE010000147.1:0-1304 GCF_019049165.1 Streptomyces sp. AC627_RSS907 | reverse complement strand
CTAGGCCGTGTTTTAGGTCGGGATTCTGATCCACGCCTCGTGCTGTGATGATCACGTTGTGGGGCGTGGGGATCTTTCTGATGAGCAGTGGTCTGTGTTGGAGTCGTTGCTTCCTGCGGCGGGTGTGAGTCGCAGGTCGCCGGGTCGTCGGCGGCTGGTGGACGGTGTTCGGTGGCGGGTGCGGACGGGGGTTCCGTGGCGTGATCTGCCGTCCGAGTACGGTCCCTGGCAGACCGTGTACGGGCTGTTCCGGCGCTGGCAGCGGCAGGGTGTGTGGTTCCGGCTGCTGACGCTGTTGCAGACGAGGGCCGACGCGGCCGGGCTGATCACCTGGGAGGTCAACGTCGACTCCACGATCTGCCGGGCTCACCAGCACGCGGCCGGTGCCCGCCGGGACGGTGCCGGGCAGAAGGAACCGCCCGGCGGGGTCGCCACAGAGCCGGACGACCACGGGCTGGGCAGGTCACGGGGCGGGTTCACCACGAAGATCCATCTGGCGTGCGAGCAGGGCCAGAAGCCGTTGTCGCTGCTGGTCACGGCCGGGCAGCGGGGTGACAGCCCGCAGCTCGAGCCGGTCCTGAACGCGATCAGGGTGCCCAGGAGCGGTCAGGGCCGGCCCCGCAGCCGCCCACTGCGGGTGCGGGGCGACAAGGCGTACTCCTCCCGCGCGAACCGTGCCTATCTGCGTCGGCGCGGGATCAGGTGCACGATCCCGGAACCGGCCGGCCAGGTCCGCAACCGCAAGCGTCGAGGTCGGGCCGGTGGTCGCCCACCCGCTTTCGACCGGCAGGACTACAAGGCCCGGCACGCGGTCGAGTGCGGGATCAGCCGTCTCAAGCAGCATCGGGCGGTGGCCACCCGTTATGACAAGCTCGCGGTTCGGTTCGAGGCGGCCGTCCACGTCGCGGCGATCCACCAGTGGCTGTGATCCACCCGCCGGCCGCGCGGGCCGTGCCATGCTGGCCACCGATTCGACCAGCACATGGGGAGGGTTCGTGGCCGCCGACTACTACTGCGCGGACAGCGAGAACGGCGACCACGTCGACGACCCGTCCGAGGACGCCTTGTTCATGCTGATCAGCGACTTGAACGGCACGGACAACACCTTCGTCGTCATCCAACCCGACGAGGACGATCCCGCTTGGTTCGCCTCCGTCGCGGTGCTGGACGAGGGCAGCTACGAGATCGTCCGGAGTGACACCAGTCGGCGTGAGCACGACGTCGCCACCCAGACCAGCATCAATCAGATCGCAGGCGACCTCATCAAGTGGCTGGCCGCCCGCGCTACCTAAAACACGGCCTAG
>NZ_JAGMUE010001443.1:0-717 GCF_019049165.1 Streptomyces sp. AC627_RSS907 | reverse complement strand
CTCTAGCGGCGGCCGGGCCCGTCGTCGCCCGCTACGACGGGGTCAACCCCCCATAACGCGCCCGGCTTTGCTCCCCCGCCTCGTACGCCCCCGTCGCACCACCCGGCCGCCGCGGGCCCGCTCACCGTCGGGGAGCCACCTGGAGCCAGCTGGAGCCGCCGCCAGCCACCGCATCCACCGCGAGCCCCGCCGTCGAGCCGGTCAGCCCCAGGTCAGCGGGTCGAGGTGGAGGTAGAAGCGCAGGCGGTCGTGGTCCAGGGCGACGCCGTACCGCTCGGCGAACGCCGCGTCCGCGGCCCGGGCCCGCGCCTCGTCCGGCCAGGTCTCGCGCGCGTTGGTGAGCAGCAGCGCCAGGTCGGCGTGGCGGTCGGCGAGGCCGAGGCGGCCCAGGTCGATGAAGCCCGACACGTCGAGGGTGCGCGGGTCGAGGAGGATGTTGGGCAGACACAGGTCCCCGTGGCTGACGACCGTGTCGGCCGCCTCCTGCTCCCGCCGCAGGGCGAGCTGCCCGGTGAGGCGGGCCAGCAACTCCCGGGGAGGGGTGTGCCGCTGCTCCTCGGGGAGGAAGTCCGGGTTCACGGCGTCCCGGGACACGACGTCGCGCGCCACGGCGACCACGCCGTCAAGACCCCGCCGGAACGGGCACTCCGCCACCGGCACCGCGTGCAGCCGACGGACCGCGTCGGCGACGCGCTCCCAGGCGGCCCGCAGCTCGTC
>NZ_JAGMUE010001442.1:0-658 GCF_019049165.1 Streptomyces sp. AC627_RSS907 | reverse complement strand
GCCCGAGTACCCGCAGCGCCCCCAGCACCCTGAGCACCACGAGAACCGGAAGGACGCGTCCTAGATGACCGCCGAGACCCAGCCGCTGTACGTCGGTACGCACGCGGTGGTGCCCCCGGTGATCCTCGCCCCCATGGCGGGTATCACCAACGCGCCCTTCCGCACCCTGTGCCGGGAGTTCTCCGGCGGCAAGGGCCTGTTCGTCAGCGAGATGATCACCACGCGGGCGCTGGTCGAGCGGGACGCGAAGACGATGCGGCTGATCCACTTCGACGGCATCGAGAAGCCGCGGTCCATCCAGTTGTACGGCGTGGACCCGGCGACCGTCGGCAAGGCGGTCCGGATGATCGTGGACGAGGGGCTGGCCGACCACATCGACCTGAACTTCGGGTGCCCGGTGCCGAAGGTGACGCGCAAGGGCGGCGGCTCGGCGCTGCCGTACAAGCGCAACCTGTTGCGGGCGATCCTGCGCGAGGCTGTCGCCGGGGCCGGCGAGCTGCCGGTGACCATGAAGATGCGCAAGGGCATCGACGACGACCACCTGACCTACCTGGACGCCGGGCGGATCGCGGTGCAGGAGGGGGTGCGGGCCGTCGCGCTGCACGGCCGCACCGCCGCGCAGCACTACGGCGGCGAGGCCGACTGGTCGGCCATCGCG
>NZ_JAGMUE010001441.1:0-577 GCF_019049165.1 Streptomyces sp. AC627_RSS907 | reverse complement strand
GGGCGCTGTGGTTCACCGGCGTCGGTCTGCTGCTGGGTGGCCTGCTGGCGCGGTGGGTCCTGACGCGGGCGCAGCGCCCGCCGAGGGGCGTCACCCCGCCCGTGGCCCTGGGCGCACCCGTGCGGGGCCACTGGGTGGCACTCAACGGGCCCGCCACCAAGGTGCCCAGCCACACCCACAGCCTGGCGCAGACGTACGCCATCGACCTCGTGCGCCGACCCGCGCCGGAGCCCGTCTGGGTGTGGCCGATCGCGCGCCGCCCGGCTGCCTACCCGGCGTACGGGGAGCCGCTGCTCGCGCCGGCCGACGGCCGGGTGGTGGCCGCCGCCGACGGGCAGCGCGACCACCTATCCCGCACCTCGCTCGCCGGCCTCGGCTACCTGTTCGTGGAGGGCTTCGTACGTTCCCTCGCCGACCCCCGCCACATCCTGGGCAACCACCTCGTGCTCGACCTCGGCGACGGTACGTACGCCGTCTTCGCCCACCTGCGGCGGCGCTCGCTGCGGGTGGCCGTGGGCGAGCGGGTCGCGGCCGGCCAGCCGCTGGCCGAGTGCGGCAATTCGGGCAACTCCTCCGA
>NZ_JAGMUE010001440.1:0-708 GCF_019049165.1 Streptomyces sp. AC627_RSS907 | reverse complement strand
GATGGGTGTTCTGTCGAGCGGTGCCGGAGCCGCTGCCGGTGCGGTCGGCCGCCTACGTGGCGGTGAACCCGGGAGGGGGCGCGGACGGGCGCGGCCGGCTCGGAACGGGCGCGGACGGGCGCGTGGGCTCAGGTCGGCGACGGACCCAGACGGGTGGTGAAGCTGAACCGGTCCCCCCGGTAGAGCGAGCGCACGCGCTCCAGCGGGCGCCCCCGCTGGTCCCGCGAGATCCGGTGGATGAGCAGCATCGGCAGCGCGGGCGGGGTGCCGATCAGCAATGCCTCGCGCGGGGTGGCCAACACCGTCTCCAGGCGCTCGTCCGCGTCGCCGAACCCGATGCCGAGCCGCTCGTGCAGGTAGCCGTAGAAGGACGAGTCGGGCTCGAAGTCGGTGGCCAGCTTCGGGACCCGGGCCACCTCCACGTACGTGCTCTCAAGCCCCATCCGCTCGTCGTCCGCGAGCAACACCCGCTCCAGGTGCCAGACCGGCACGCCCCGCTCCAGCTCCAACTCGGCGGCCAGGCCGGGCGGGCAGGGGAACTGGTCGAGGGTGATGAGCGTACGACCCGGCCTGCGGCCCTGCCGCCGCACGCCCTCGGTGTAACTCGCCAGCGACAGCGGCTGCTCCAGCTTGGGCCCGGCCACCACGGTGCCGCGCCCCATCCGCCGCAGCCGCCCCTCAAGGAGCAGTTCGCGCAGGGCCTGCCGC
>NZ_JAGMUE010001439.1:0-643 GCF_019049165.1 Streptomyces sp. AC627_RSS907 | reverse complement strand
GCGCACGCCCGGCGCCGGCCACCACGGCGGCCTTGCGCGCCCGCAGCCGACGCCACACCTGGCGGGCCCCCGAGGCGGGGGCCGGGGCCCCCGCCTGGGTCGTGGCCAACACCTCGCTGGTCACGGGGTCTCCTCGCGGGCCGCGCGGGGCGCGGCCCAGGCGATGGTCGTGCGCACCCGGATCACCGGACCGCGACCTGCGAGACGTCGAGCACGCCGGTCCAGTCGCTGATCACGATGTTCTTGACGTCCTTGCCGTAGAGCCGCTTGTAGACCGGGTGGAACAGCGGCACGGACAGCGCCTGCTCGCCGATCTTCTTGTCCAGCGCGCCCCACCGCTTGGCCGCGGCCTTCAGGTCGGTCAGCTTGTTGATGGCGTCGATCTCGGCGTTGACGGCCTTGTCGTCGAGCTGCGCGTGGTTGTAGTTGGAGCCGTCCTTGACGATCTGGCGGCCGTCGTAGATCGGCGCCAGGAACGGGCCGCCGGCGGGCCAGTCGGCGCCCCAGGCGGAGAGGAAGAAGCCGGGCGCGTCCTTCACGCTCTTGGTCTTCTCGCTGTAGTCGTTGTCCTCCAGGCCCTGGAGCTTGACCGTGATGCCGGCCTTCTTCAGCCCCTCCTGTACGGCGGTGGCCACCTCGGGGC
>NZ_JAGMUE010001438.1:0-642 GCF_019049165.1 Streptomyces sp. AC627_RSS907 | reverse complement strand
AACATACGCACTCACTGAGGGTTGCCACGTTCGACGAGAGGTGTGCCGTGTGTCAACTCTCGTTGAGCCGGGGCCTGGCGGATCAGGCGGCCATGCCGAAGCCGGCCGCAGCCGAGCCCGTCTCGCGCAGCGGGGTGAAGCCCACGTCAGCTTCGGGTCGTACGCCTCCGGCTGGATGCCGAGCTCGTGGCTGCTGTACTCGCCGAACCGGTTGATGCGCCCAATCAGGTAGGGCGAGATGTGCGCAAGGTCCTCCGGCTCGGTCGTCCAGCCCTCCTCCAGTAGCTGGCGGACGATCTCTACGATGTCCAGGGCGTTGTGGAAGATCACCGCGCTGGTGAGCAGCGCGTTGAACTTCATCGCCTTCTCCTGCTCGACGGGGTCGTTGTCAGCGATGACGCAGCGGGCGCCGAAGCCGACCCACTGGGAGAAGCGGTTGAACGACTCGACCTCGTTCGTCGCCGCGGTCACCCGCCGCCGCAGCGGCGCGTCGGTGAGGTAGCGCAGCATCTGCACGGTGCGGTCGGGCGCTCCGGGCTTGTCGGCGCAGGATGCGCGCCAGCGCTGCGCCGGGCGGTGGCCTGGAGGCGACGGTCGGAATCTCGGGGGTGGGCTGAGCGAAGGCGAGCCGGAGGCCTTCAG
>NZ_JAGMUE010001437.1:0-572 GCF_019049165.1 Streptomyces sp. AC627_RSS907 | reverse complement strand
GAGCAGGGCCGTCAGCAGGTCGGTGAGGACGAGGCCGAGCCGGCCCGCGTCGGTCGCGGTGTACGGGGCGACCCCCGCTCCGGCGGGGCGGGCGACGGCGTCGATGAACTGCCGCAGCAGCACCCCGACCGGGTCGTCCGGCGGCACCCGCGTGCCGAGCAGCCCGTCCGCCCGGTCGCGGTCCATCGGCAGCAGTTCCCGTGGCACCTGGACGACCACCGACGAGGCGGCCATCTCGCCGGTGCGGATCTCGGCGGTGAAGGGGTGGGAGGAGTCGTAGAAGAGCAGTTCGCCGTGGCCGAGCACCAGTTCCCGGTCCCGCCAGGTGATGCACTGGCGCCCGCCGCGTACCAGGGCGAGCTGGTACAGCTCGGGGTCGGCGGCCCGGATGAGCGCCGGCGTGCGCCGCGAGCGCAGGCTCTGGTACGTCATGGCCGACACCTGCACGGGCCCGAGGCCGCCCGCGCGCAGCGTGGCCCGGAAGTCCGCGGCGCGGTCGCTGTCCATCAGCGTCCTGAGCACCACCTTGCCGCTCAACTCCCGCCAGGCGTCGAAGCGTTGCTCTGCCGGCA
>NZ_JAGMUE010001436.1:0-552 GCF_019049165.1 Streptomyces sp. AC627_RSS907 | reverse complement strand
AGTCCTCCGTGAGCGGTCACGATCTTGCGAATGCCTGGACGGACGCTGACACATGCGGCGTGGTTCCGTCGTCGGCGAGGGCGGAGGGCCCAGATCGGTGTCGAGGTCCGTGGCTGACGGGCGACCGCCGGGTGTTCCTGCCGACGCGCGGAGCGCCACACTCCACGCGGTGGCACGCGCCGCCTCCCGCCCAGCGAAGGGATCTCGTCATGTCGATCACCAAGCCCCGCCTTCGGCTCGCCGCCCTGGCCAGCGCAGCCGTCCTCGCGCTGGGCGCGCCCGTCGCCTACGCCACGCGCGACGCCGGCTCCGCGTCACCGGCGACCGGCGCCGCCGCGGCACACCGTGGCGCGGCGTACGTGGAGACCCGGCTCTTCTTCGGCACCGCCCGGGCCGACGGGGGCGCGCCCGTCACCGACCGGCAGTTCCGCGCCTTCGTGGACCGTAGGATCACGCCGCGCTTCCCGGCCGGGCTCACCCTCCAGGAGGGCCGCGGACAGTGGCGGGACCGGCACGGCACCATCCAGCGCGAACGCTCCTCCGAGCTGATCC
>NZ_JAGMUE010001435.1:0-542 GCF_019049165.1 Streptomyces sp. AC627_RSS907 | reverse complement strand
GTCCTCGGCCGCCCGGTGCTGCGGCTCGCCGAGCGCGAGTTGCGGGCGCTGCGCCGGCACCACGTCGCCTACGTCGGCCAGGACCCCGGGTCCCGGCTCAACCCCCGGATGCGGGTGCGCTCGCTGCTCCGCGAGACGGCGGCCAGGCCCGGGCCCGACACGGTGGAGCGGCTGCTGGCCGAGGTCCGGCTGCCGGTGGACGAGGGTCTGGCCGACCGTCGCCCGGGCGCGCTCTCCGGCGGCCAACAGCGGCGCGTCGCCCTGGCCAGGGCGCTGGCCAGGGAGCCGGTCGTACTGCTCCTCGACGAGCCGACGGCCGGCCTGCACCCCGCGCTGCGCGACGAGGTCGGCGACCTGTTGCGGCACCTGGCCACCGAACACCGGCTCGCCATCGCCCTGTCGTGCCACGACGCCGACCTGGTGTCCCGCCTCGCCGACGAGGTGGTCGAACTACGCCCGGCGGCCCGCCCGTCGAGCACGGTCGCCCCGTACGCCCCGTATGCCCCGGGCACCGCGCTCCCGGCGCGACGCCCCGCCCCGAG
>NZ_JAGMUE010001434.1:0-575 GCF_019049165.1 Streptomyces sp. AC627_RSS907 | reverse complement strand
ACGTTGTGGCGGAACATCAGCATCCGCTCGATGCCTAACCCGAAGGCGAAGCCGCTGTACCTCTCCGGGTCGATGCCGCAGGCGACCAGCACGCGCGGGTTGACCATGCCGCAGCCGCCCAGCTCGATCCAGCCCTCCGAGGAGCAGGTGCGGCAGGGCCGGTCCGGGTTGCCGACCGACTCGCCGTGGCACACGTAGCACTGCATGTCCATCTCGGCGGACGGCTCGGTGAACGGGAAGTAGTTCGGCCGCAACCGGGTGCGCACGCCGGCGCCGAACAGGGCGCCCACCATGTGGTCCAGGGTGCCCTTGAGGTCGGCCATCGTCAGACCCTCGTCGATGGCCAGCAGCTCCACCTGGTGGAAGACGGGGGTGTGGGTGGCGTCGAGTTCGTCCGTGCGGTAGACGCGGCCCGGGCACACCACGTAGATGGGCGGCTCGCGGTCGAGCATCGAGCGCACCTGGACCGGCGAGGTGTGGGTCCGCAGCACGATGCCGGACTCCGCGTCCTGCTCGGCGTCCTGCTTGGCCGCTCCCCCGGCGTCGGTGGCGCGCACGAAGAAGGTGTCCTGCAT
>NZ_JAGMUE010000014.1:0-29444 GCF_019049165.1 Streptomyces sp. AC627_RSS907 | reverse complement strand
GGGGAGACGGGGAGACGGGGGAGACGGGGAGACGGGGAGACAGGGTGGCGGGGAGACAGGGAGGAGGGGGGACGAGGGGGACGGAACGACAGGGAGGCGGGGCCGGAGCGGACGGCTAGCGGTCGCCGACCGCCGTCCGCTGGAGGAGCCCCCAGGTGAACTCCGCGACCACCTCGTGGCGTACGCCGTCCCCGTCGGGGGCGGTGAAGGCGAGCCCCCAGCGTGTGGGGGCCGAGCCCTGGAGCGGGCGGGCGGGGGCGAAGGCGCGGGCCGCCTCGTCGACCGTGCAGGACCAGGGGGTGAGGTCGTCCAGGGTGCGCAGCCGCGGTCCCTCGGCGCCGGGCGCGCGGACAGCCACGCGTTCCAGACGACGCCCCGGTCGGCGACGAGCACCTCGAAGCGCAGGCCGGGCCAGAGGGGGAGCGCCCACTGCCGGGCCTCGCACTCCAGGTCGCCGATCCGGCGCGGGCGCGCCGACTCGGGCTCGCCCAGGACCGACCGGTAGCGGGAGGCGGCCGAGCGGGCCCGCGGGGAGCGGAGCATCGCCTGCCAGCGTCTGTTGGCCTCCCGCATGTCCGCGGCCGAGGCGCCCAGCTCACGGCGGGCGTCCTCCACCAGGCCGGGGTTGTGGTCGGCCATGCGGCGCAGCAGCACCAGCTGGAAGTCGAGCGGGGTGAACGGGCCGGCGGGCCGCTTTCCGGTGGGCATGGGGTCATCGTGGCTCATGGGCCCCGTGGGCGGGAGTGGGGCCCGTGGGTGGGCGTGGGCGCCCGCCCCATTGCCCCGGCAAACGCGATATGAGTAGCCTGTGTTCGCCATTCCGATCGTCTGTTGAAATCTCGAACAACGGGATTGTCGCCGCAGGCGCCTGAGACACCTAGGGAGGGGGCCGGACATGGGACGTCTCGTACCAGCCGTGACCCGGGCTCTCGACATACTGGAGCTCTTCCTCGACGGGGACGGCGCGCTCTCCGCCCCCGACATCGTGCGCCGGCTCCAACTGCCGCGCACCACCGTGCACGAGCTGGTCACCACGCTCGCCGCCCGCAAGTACATCGTCCCCGTGCCCGGCCAGCCCGGACGGTACCGGCTCGGCGTGCGCCCGTACCAGCTCGGCGCCCGCTACGCCGAGCACCTCGACCTCGCGGCCGAGGGCCAGCAGGTGGCGCGGACCGTCGCCGAGACCTGCGACGAGACCGTGCACGTGGCGATCCTGGAGGACACCGACGTCATCTACATCGCCAAGGTCGACTCCACGCACGCGGTGCGCATGGTGTCGGCGGCCGGCCGCAGGCTGCCCGCCCACTGCACGTCCGTCGGAAAGATGCTGCTGGCCTCCCTCCCCGAGCCGGAGCTCGCCGAGCGCTTCCCCGACGGCGCCGAGCTGGCCGCCATGACCCCGAACAGCATCACCGACCCGGCCGCGCTGCGCGAGACCCTGGCCGGTATCCGCGAGCGTGGCATCGCGGTGGAGAACCGCGAGTCCAACCCGGACGTCTCCTGCGTGGCGGCCCCGGTCCGCGACCGCACCGGCCGGGTGGTCGCCGCGCTGTCGATCTCCGTGCCGATGATCCGCTGGAGCGACGAGCGGCGTGCCGAGCTGGAGGAGCTCGCCGCCAAGGGCGCCGCCGACCTCTCCGAGCGCCTCGGCCACCGGAGCGCGTCATGACGTACGAGGTGGCGGTACGGGCCGAGGCGACCCTCGGCGAGGGCCCGACCTGGGACGCGCGGGCGGGCCGGCTGGTCTGGGTCGACATCCTGGGAAGCCGCGTGCACACCTACGACCCCGCCTCCGGGCGCCGGACGGTGCGCACGACCGAGCAGCACGTGGGCGCCGCCAAGCCGCGCGCGGGCGGCGGCCTGGTCCTCAACCTGCGCGACGGGATCGGCCTGCTCGACCCCGACGACTCCTTCCGCTGGCTGCACCGGGAGGCCGTCCCGGACCGCCGTGGCAACGACGCCGCCGTCGCCCCCGACGGCAGCCTGTGGGCCGGCACCATGCGCTACGACGAGGCACCCGGCGGCGGCACGCTCTCCCGGGTCACCGGGGACGGCGTGGTGGAGGTCGTCCTCGACGACGTGGCGGTGAGCAACGGCACCGGCTGGAGCCCCGACGGCCGGCTGATGTACTACATCGACTCCCCGACCCGCCGGATCGACGTCCTCGACGCCGGAGACGGCCCCCTCGCGAACCGGCGCCCGCTGGCCACCGTCGAGGACGGCGCCGGCTTCCCCGACGGGCTCACCGTGGACGCCGACGGCTGCGTGTGGGTCGCCCTGTGGGACGGGGGAGCGGTACGCCGCTACACCCCGGACGGCCGGCTGGACCGGGTGATCGCCCTGCCGGTCCCGCGCGTGACCGCCTGCGCCTTCGGCGGACCCGACCTGACCGACCTGTACATCACCACGGCCCGGGTGGGTCTGACGGCCCCCCATCCGCTGGCGGGCTCGGTCCTGGTGGTACCGGGCGCGGGCAGGGGGGTGGCCCAGCCGGCCTTCGCGGGCTGAGAGACGCCGGGCCGGCCCCGCGGGAACGCCCCGCGGGCGTCCGGCCCCGGCGAACCACCGGAGCCGGCCGCCTCGTGGCCGACGCCCCGGCCTCCGGCCCCCGGCCGCGGGTCGCTCCCGTCCGGCCGGCCGGGCGCCCCCGGCACCCGGCCGCCCTGCGCCGGCAGCCGGCGCGGGCAGGGGGGTGGCCCAGCCGGCCTTCACGGGCTGAGAGACGCCGGCCCGTCCCGCGCCGGCTCCGTGCCACCCGGCGCCGGGCCGCCCCCGCGTCCGTCCGTGGTTCACATCCCCGTACGGTCCAGCTCCCGGAGCACTTTCCTCTCCCCCGGAGTCAGGGGCGGCTCGGTCAGCGGGGGGAGTGGGGAGCCGGTGAGGGCGGCCAGGAGGGCGTCGGGGTGGAACATGCGGGTCGGGGGCGTACGCATGCTGGTGACGTCCCACATCGCCGAGGCCGCCGCGTAGGAGCCCGTGGCCGCCTTCGTCATGCGCCGCGTGTACGCCGTCACGACGCGGTCGGCGACGCCCGGCCGTCCGCCGCGCACCCCCGGGTAGAGGACGTCCTGGCCGACGGCCATGGACCACGCCGCGTCCACCGAGCGCGCCGCCCCCCGCAGCACCCGCCGGGCGAGCCCGGGCGCGTCGAGGCTCCCGGCCCGCTCCAGCTCACGGGCGAGCACCCGCGCGCCGAACGCCGCCACCGACATGCCCTGCCCGTACGCCGGGTTGAAGGTGCCCAGGGCGTCCCCCAGGACGACGAAACCGTCGGGCCACCGGGCGGACTTCTCCAGGTACCGGCGCACATTGCTGGTGGACCGGCTCAGGTGCACGCCGGTGAGCGGCTGCGCACCGGAGATCAGCCGCCCCACGAGGGGGTCGGGCAGGTCGAGCGTGTACCGCAGGAAACCCTCCGGATCCCCCGGCGGCTCACCGCCTCGCGTGCCACCGCAGCTCACCATCCACCGGCCGCCCTCGATCGGCAGCACCATCGCGCTCCGCCCCGGCCGCGACACGTACGGGTCGGCCTGCACGATCGTCAGCGGGAACCGCTCCGCGCCCTCCGGCACCCGGTAGACGCGCGTCGCGTTGACCAGCCCGGAGTCCACGGTGTGCTCCCGGACGCCGGACAGCCCGAGCCCGTCGAGCCAGCGGACGACCCGGGTACCGCGCCCGCTCGCGTCGACGACGAAGTCCGCGTCCAGCTCCGCCTCCCCGTCGGCGGTCGCGACGCGCACCCCCCGTACGCGGCCGGCGGAACCCGTCAGCCCCACCGCCGCCGCCCTGCGGACCTCGACCGGGCAGTGCTCCCGCACCGCCTCCCGTACCGTCCAGTCCAGCAGTGCCCGGCTGCACGTGAGCATGACGGGCCCCTCGCGCCGCCACCGCCGCAGCCAGCCCGCGGGTGTGCGGGCCAGCGTGCCCGAGCTGAGGGACACCTCGTGGGCTCCGGCGGCGACCAGCCGTTTGCGCGGGCTCACGCCCGGCACCAGCTCCTCCATGGCGGCCAGCCCGCCGGCCATCAGCAGATGCGCGTGCCGGCCCTGCGGCAGCCCGCGTCGGTGCTCCGGCCCCTCGGGCAGCTCGTCACGGTCCAGCACGACCACCTCGTCCACCCCGGCGGTGGACAGCACGGCCGCGGCCAGCATCCCGGCCAGGCCGGCACCGACGACGACAGCTCTACGCGACATGGGGCTCCTCGGGTTCGGTCAGGGAGGACGGCGCCGAGCCGGCGGAGGCGCCGGGCGGGCGGTCCAGTGCCAGCGCCAGCTCCACCAGCCCGCTCGGGCCGGAGACCTCGGTGGCGTGCAGGCGGTACGTACCGCCGGCCTCGGGCGGTTCCTCGCGGGCGGCGGCCCGGCGCGCGGAGTCGGCGAGCATGGCCGCCTCCGCCGCCAGGCGGGCCTCGTGGGGGGAGCGGCCCGCGCGCAGGGCGGTGTCCCGCACCCGCTCACGGACCCGGTGGTCGAAGTACGGCGCGAGCGTGAGCAGGGCGTCGTGGATGGACACCTCGCGCCACTGGAGCCGGGCCTGGGGGAGCTGCCACCACGCGGTCGGGGGTCTGGGGGCGGTGGACGCCGACCGCACCAGGGACCACAGCGGCTCCAGCCGCCGGTAGTCTCCCAGCCCCCGCCACTGGGCGACCACGGGCGGCAGCAGCCTCGGCAGCACGAACCCGGCCGCGCACAGCAGCGCGGCCAGCGAGGCCATCGGCGGGGCGACGGTGGTGGACAGGAAGTCGAGGTCGTGTCCGGACCAGCGCGCGACGACCGCCGTGTACTTGGTCAGCTGGAAGCCCGCCACGTCCAGCAGCGCCCCCAGCAGGATCAGCCGCAGCCCGGTCCGCAGCGGACCCCCCACCTCACGGCCCCACTTGACGCAGACGACGCACATCACCAGCATCGCCGCGCTGTGCCCGAGCAGGTACAGCAGGATCATCTCCCGCATGAACGGCGTGCCGGCGTAGTACGTGTCGAGGTCGGTCAGCCGCTCGGTGTCCGTGTCGGCGAGCGCGAACAGCACGACGATGGCGACGACCAGCAGACCGTAGGCGGCCACGCAGCGCAGCACCATGCGCCGCACCCACGCGCGGGAACCGCCCCGCCAGTTGACCAGCAGGACGAGCACGGCGCAGCTGTACGCGCAGAGCATGCCGTAGGTCAGCGGGGCCCCGAAGTTGGGGATGCCGGTGAGCTCGTTGACGGTGGCGAGGGTGGCCGGGGCGGCGCAGACGAAGACCAGCGCGCCCAGGACGATCGCCACGCAGGTGGACAGCGTCAGCGGGTTGCGCAGCGCCGTGCGCGGGCGGCGGAACAGCAGCACGGAGGTCATCGCGAACACGAGGGCCGCGAGGTACACGACGAGGCTCATACCGGCAGGTTCCTCTCGCCCGGGGCCCGGTTCACGCGGTCCCCGCCGTGGTCGCGGCGCTCGGCACGGCGGGGACGGGCACCGGCACGGTGCCGGCCAGGACGTCGGCGATCCGGCCCAGCGTGGCCGGGCCCGGCACCGGCTCCGGGAGCGGGCCGGTGCCGCCGGGCGGCCGGTCCCCGCCCCACGGGGCCGCCTCGCGCCGTACCGCGGCGGTGATCACCGCGGCCCAGGCGGCGGCCTCGGCCCGCTCCGGATCATCCGTCGCCGCCAGCACGCCGGCGTGGGTCCGGTCGTACAGGTCCCGGTCGAAGTAGGCGTCCAGGTGGCTCAGTGCGTTGTGGACGCTGGTCTGGCGCCACATCAGCCGGGTGGTGGGGGAGGCGAACCGAGGCCGGGGCAGCCGCAGCGTCCGGCGGACGAGCAGGTCCTCCAGCGCCCGCTCCAGGGGTGCGAGCCGGGCGTACGTCCGCCGGGCCCGCCGCCACTCGGTCACCCGGGGCGCCACCAGCGGGACCAGCACCCCGACGACCGTCAGCAGGGCGCCGAGACCGGCGGCGGCCGGGGAGACGGTGGTGCCGAGCGCCGGCCAGTCGCGCCCGGACCAGCGGGCGCCCACCGCGACCAGCTTGGCCACGCTGTACCCGGCTCCGCACAGTGAGCCGGTCCCGAGCAGGATCAGGCCCGCCCGCAGCCCGCCCCGCACCTGGCGGGCCCAGCGCAGTGCCGACACCGTGGTCACGCTCACCGCGGTGAGGTGGGCGGCCAGGTACAGCACGATCATCTGGGCGAGGAACGGGGTCGTCGCGTAGTAGGTGTCCAGGTCGGTGCGGCGCTCCACCGGCGCGTCACCCAGGGCGAAGGTCACCGCGATGCCGAGGACCACGGCGGCGTAGGCGAGCGTCCAGCGGCGGGCGGTGCGCTGCACCCCGGGTCCCCCGCGCCAGTGGACGACGAGGACCTGGGAGGCGGCGCAGTACCCGGTGATCGCCACGTAGGTGAGCGGAGCGGCGAGGTTCGGCACGCCGCTCAGGTGGTTGACGGCGCCGACCGTCGGCGGCGCCCCGAGCAGGAAGCAGAGCCCGGCCAGCCCCAGCACCGTGCAGATGGCGCGCAGGTACGGGTCGCGGCGGTGCCGCAGCAGATCGGGGGCCTTCGTCACCAGGCCGAGCCACAGCGCCCCGCAGCTGACGTAGTTGATCAGGCCGTTCATCTCTTCGTCCCGCGGTAGTTGAGCGCGGCTCCGATGCGTCCGGCGAGGTCCTGCGGGTCGTCGGGTTCGCTGCCCTCCGCGGCGAACACCGAGTCGGTGGAGGCCTCCAGCCAGGTGCGCAGCCTGCGGCCCATCAGCATGCCGAAGCGGTCCGCCTCCTGCTCCTCAGCCAGGGAGA
Organism: Streptomyces sp. AC627_RSS907; assembly: GCF_019049165.1. Classification (NCBI taxonomy): domain Bacteria; kingdom Bacillati; phylum Actinomycetota; class Actinomycetes; order Kitasatosporales; family Streptomycetaceae; genus Streptomyces; species Streptomyces sp. AC627_RSS907. Next base: position 22,680 of record NZ_JAGMUE010000014.1, on the reverse strand, counting down.
AGTCGGTGCGCGCGGCGACCGGACGCGGTTCGGCACCGGCGGCGGCACGGTCGGTGTCCGCCTGCCGGCGGCTCATGTGCCACACCTCGTGGCAGAGGATCACGATCTGGTGCCACACGGCGGCGCGCTCGTCCACCACCACGTCGTCGTGGCTCTCGCGCTCCAGCCACAGCCCGCTCGCGGTGTGCGGCGGGAACGCGGCACGGTGGACGACCACGTCGCGTCCTCGCCACGCGCTGACGGAGGCCACCAGGGCCTCGAACAGCACCTCGGGATCGGCCGGGACCGCCACCCGGATGGGGTCGATGAGGGCGTCAGCCAGACGACGCATCTCCTTCCTGGTACGCACCGCTGTCTCCCTGTTCCCCTGGGGGCTGATCGGTCACCTGTGCAATATGCCAAGTCGGGTGTCCTCCGGGCCAGTTCCGCCTGTGGCGCGGACGCCCGGCGACCGTCGCGGTGACCTCGTGCGCCGCGGTGCGGGCGCGGGTCCGCCGGACGACGCCGGGGCGGCGCGGGGCGGGTGTGCGGGCCCCGGTCCCAGGGGGCAGGGCCGTGGCGCCGGGGCCTTGGCCGCGTCCGCCGACTCCATCGCGTCCCCCGCTCTCCCTCACCGCCGTACCCGAGGCCGTTCGAGCCTACGCGGCCTGAAGTGCCCGCGTCAGGAGAGAAAGGCGCGCGAAAAGTCCTGCGTCGAGTTCTTGTCCGAAGCATTGACGTTCAGGCGTCGCACACCTACGGTCCCGTTCGAAGTTACGAGCGTCATTCGGTATCTCGAACACGGTATTCGCGATATGTCGAACGATGTCTACCGAACAATCCATGAGCAGATGGGGCAGGGCATGGGACGACCTGGCCTGGATCGCAGGCACTTTCTGGCCGCGGCGGGCGGCCTGACGGTCGCGGGCAGCTTCGGCTTCGCGGCCCTGGGTACGGGCGCCGACGCGCTCGCCTCCGGAGCGGACACCCGTGTGCGCTACTGGAACCTCTTCAGCGGCGGCGACGGCTACAACATGATCGCGATGCTGGACGCCTTCCGGAAGGACAACCCCGGCATCGACGTGAAGGACTCCACCCTCCAGTGGGGCAGCCCCTTCTACACCAAGCTCGCCATGGCGGCGGCCGGCAACCGCGCGCCGGACCTCGGCGTCATGCACCTGGGCCGCGTCACCGGCTTCTCGCCCGGCCGCCTCCTGGACCCCTGGGACGCCGGCCTGCTCCACAAGTACGGCGTGCGCGAGGAGGACTTCAACCCCGAGCTGTGGAAGCGCGCCGTCATCGACGGCAAGCTCTACGCCCTCCCGCTCGACATCCACGTCCAGCTCTGCTTCTACCGCAAGGACGTGCTGAGGAAGGCGGGCCTGCTCGGCGCCGACGGCCGGATGGTGCCCGTCACGTCGACCGACGAGTGGTTCGACGTGCTCAAGCAGGCCAAGAAGGCCACCGGGAAGGGGCTCCAGACCCTCGGCCTGCACGCCAACGACCAGAACTTCATGTGGTGGTTCTTCGTCGCCTTCTACGCCCAGCTCGGCGGCACCTACTTCGACGCGGCGAACACCGACGTCACCTTCGACACCGGCAAGGCCGTCCAGGTCCTGGAGTTCATGCGCCGGCACATCACCGACGGTTACACCATCGCGGGGGCCGCCGACGGCGAGCAGTTCCTCAACGGTGCCCCCTTCACCTGGGAGGGCAACTGGTCGGTGCCCGTCTTCTCCGGGGCGAAGCTGGACTACGGCGCGACCCCGCTGCCGCCCGTCTTCGGCAGGCAGGCCACCCACGCCGAGTCGCACTCCTTCGTGCTGCCGCACCAGGCGGAACGCAGCGGCGCCACCAACGAGGCCGCGCACCGACTCGCCGCCTACGTCGTCAAGCACGCCCAGCAGTGGTCGGCCGGCGGCCACATCCCCGCCTACACGCCCACCCTCTCCACGGCCGCGTACAAGGAGCTGGACCCGCAGAGCGAGTACGTCGGCGCGATGGACCACCAGGCGACCGAGCCGAAGGTGTGGTTCGCCGGGTCCACCGGCATCCTCGCCCAGCGCGTCGGCCCGATCGTCGTCTCCTCGACGATGGGCTCCGCGAAACCGGAGGCGGCCGCCCGCCGGATGAAGGGCGCGCTCACCGAGCTGCTCGCCACGAAGAACCCGATGGACGGCAGGACCGCCGCGCAGGGAGGTGCGGGCGCATGACGACGACCAGCGCAGAAACGATCATCCGCCCGGCGCGCGCGAAGACGGCCGCGGACAGCGCCACCGTCCGCCGCAAGCAGGGCTTCCAGCACGGCGGCTGGTTCGTCGCCCCGTTCCTCGCCCTGTTCGCGCTCTTCGTCGTCTGGCCGCTGCTGCGCGGCCTCTTCCTCAGTTTCACCGACGCCAACATCTCCGGCGACGACGCGAGCTTCATCGGCCTGGACAACTACCGCGAGGCCCTCCAGGACCCGCTGATGTGGGACTCGCTCGGCCACAGCGCCTTCTTCACGCTGCTCGTCGTGCCGTGCATCACCGTCCTCGCCTTCCTGCTGGCGATGCTGGCCCATCACATCGAGCGGGGGAAGTGGCTGTGGCGGCTCTGCTTCTTCCTGCCGTTCCTGCTGCCGTCCACCGTCGCCGCCAACCTGTGGCAGTGGCTGTTCAACCCCGGCACGGGCATGATCAACCACGTCTTCGGCATCGAGACGCCGTGGCTGACCGACAAGTCGTACGCGATGCTCGCGGTCGTCATCTGCACCCTGTGGTGGACCGTCGGCTTCAGCTTCCTGCTCTACCTCGCCGCGCTCCAGGGCATCCCGGCCCACCTCTACGAGGCCGCCAAGCTGGACGGCGCCAACGCCTGGCACCGCATGGCCCACATCACGCTGCCGATGCTGCGCAACATCACCGGCCTCGTGATCGCGCTCCAGATCCTCGCCTCCCTCCAGGTCTTCGACCAGGCCGTCGTCATGATGGACTTCGGCACCGGTCCCGAGGAATCGACCCGGACCTTCGTGCAGTACACCCTCGAAGAGGGCTTCACCAGCTACCGCGTGGGCTACGCCTCCGCGATCTCCATCATCTTCTTCGTGCTCATCGCGGCCGTCGCCCTCGCGCGGATGTGGCTGCTGCGCAACCGTGAGGAGGGCGGCCGATGACCACCGCCGCACAGACAGCCGCACCGGCCCGGGGCAAGCCCCGCAGGGCCTGGTCCCCCAGCCAGATCGTGCTCACCCTCCTCGGCACGGCCGTCTCCGCGGTGTTCCTGGCGCCGCTCGCCTGGGCGCTGTTCACCTCCCTGAAGTCGGAGACCGAGGCCGTCGAGGTGCCGCCGCACTGGCTCCCGAAGGAGTGGACCGGCCAGGCCTGGTCGGCCATGTTCGAGACCGGGAACATCACCAACTGGTTCGTCAACTCCCTGGTCGTGTCCGTGTGCGTGACGACGATCGTGCTGCTGGTGAGCGCCCTGGCCGGATACGGCTTCGCCCGCACCGAGTTCCGGGGCAAGGGCCTCCTGATGGGCGTGGTGATGGCAGGCCTCATGGTCTCCCCGGCCGTGCTCGGCGTGCCCCTGTTCACCACCGTCCAGCAGATGGGGATGGTCGACACCTACTGGGGCATGATCCTGCCGCAGTGCGCGCCCGCCGCGATGGTCTTCATCCTCTACAAGTTCTTCCAGGGCATCCCGCGCGAACTGGAGGAGGCCGCCTTCATCGACGGCGCGGGCCGCTGGCGCGTCTTCTTCACGATCATCGTGCCGCTCTCGCGTCCCTCACTCGCGGCGGTCGGCATCTTCACCTTCATCAGCTCGTGGAACAACTTCCTGTGGCCGTACATGGTGACCAACAACCCCGACCTGATGACCATGCCGAACGGCATCGCGACCGTCATGAACTCCTACGGCATCCAGTGGGCCCAGCTCATGGCCGGCGGTCTCATGGCGGGCCTGCCACTGATCGTCGTCTTCGTCTTCTTCCAGCGCCAGATCGTGGCGGGTGTCGCCCACACCGGTCTGGCCGGCCAGTAGCCCCGCGAGGAGAACCCCACGTGAAGCGCCTCAGAGTCGTCACGCTGCTCGCCGCCGCCGTCGTGGCCCTGCTGCCGTCCACGGCCCGGGCGGACGTGACGTACCCCGACCCGCAGCCCGTCACCGGCCAGCAGATCATCCACGACCCGACCGTCATCCGCCTCCGCTCCGGTGACTACGTCGCCTACTCGACCGGGGGCGTCATCGGCGCCCGGACGTCGAAGGACCGCGTCCACTGGACGGACGCGGGCAACGCCTTCACCGAGCCCCCGGACTGGTGGTACGAGTACAACGACACCGGCGACCCGTGGGCCCCCGACGTCTCCTACCGCGCCGGCCGCTACTGGCTCTACTACGCGGTCTCCTCCTGGGGCACCAACCACTCCGCGATCGGCGTCGCCACCTCCCGCACCGGCCTGCCCGGCACCTGGACCGACCACGGCAAGGTCCTCACCTCGGAGACCACCGACACCTGGAACGCCATCGACCCGGCGATCGTCCGGGCCGACGGCCGCCTGTGGATGTCCTTCGGCTCGTACTGGTCCGGCATCCGCATGGTCGAACTCGACCCGCGCACGGGCCGGGCGGCCGAGGGCGCCACGGTCCACCACCTGGCCACCCGCCCGGACGCGCCGTACGCCGTCGAAGGCCCCTACATCGTCAGACACGGCCGCCACTACTACCTGTTCGCGTCGTACGACGCGTGCTGCTCCGGCGTGAACAGCACGTACAAGATCCGCGTGGGCAGATCGACCTCGGTCACCGGCCCGTACGTCGACAGCACCGGCAAGCCGCTCCTGGAGGGCGGCGGCGACCTGCTCCTGGCGGGCCACGGCCGCTACGCGGGAACCGGCGGCCAGTCCGTCTTCCGCGACCGGGGCCAGGACTGGCTGGCGTACCACTACTACGACGCCGAGGACAGCGGCACCCCGAAGCTGGGGCTCAACAGGCTGGCCTGGACCGAGGACGGCTGGCCGAAGGCCCTCTAGGGCGCGGCCGGCCCCCACTCACCCGCAGACGACACCCGAACCCGAAAGGCACGCATGCGCACCGCCCGCTTCACCCTGGACCCCGCCTTCACCGTCGGTGAGGTCAACCCCCGTCTCTTCGGCTCCTTCGTCGAACACCTCGGCCGCTGCGTCTACACCGGCATCTACGAACCCGACCACCCCACCGCCGACGACGCCGGCCTCCGCCAGGACGTGCTGGAGCTGGTCAGGGAACTCGGCGTCACCGCCGTCCGCTACCCCGGCGGCAACTTCGTCTCCGGCTACAAGTGGGAGGACTCCGTGGGCCCGGTGGAGGACCGGCCCCGCCGCCTCGACCTCGCCTGGCGCTCCACGGAGACCAACCGCTTCGGCCTCTCCGAGTACATCGCCTTCCTCAGGAAGATCGGCCCCCAGGCCGAACCGATGATGGCGGTCAACCTCGGCACCCGGGGCGTCGCGGAGGCCCTGGAACTCCAGGAGTACGCCAACCACCCCGCCGGGACGGCACTCTCCGACCTGCGCGCCGAGCACGGCGACAAGGACCCCTTCGGCATCCGCCTCTGGTGCCTCGGCAACGAGATGGACGGCCCCTGGCAGACCGGCCACAAGACCGCCGAGGAGTACGGCCGCCTCGCCGCCGAGACGGCCCGCGCCATGCGCCAGATCGACCCGGGCGTCGAACTCGTCGCCTGCGGATCCTCCAGCCAGGCCATGGACACCTTCGCCGCGTGGGAGGCGACGGTCCTCAAGGAGACGTACGACCTCGTCGACTACATCTCCCTGCACGCCTACTACGAGCCGCTCGACGGCGACGTCGACTCCTTCCTGGCCTCCGCCGTGGACATGGAGTCCTTCATCGAGAACGTCGTCGCCACCTGCGACCACATCGGCGCCCGCCTCAAGTCCAAGAAGAAGATCAACCTCTCCTTCGACGAGTGGAACGTCTGGTACCTGTCCCGGACCGAAGCCGAGGTCAGCGCCCTGGACTGGCCCGAGGCGCCGCGCCTGCTGGAGGACAACTACAGCGTCACCGACGCGGTCGTCTTCGGCTCGCTCCTCATCGCCCTGCTCCGGCACGCCGACCGCGTCACGGTCGCCTGCCTCGCCCAGCTCGTCAACGTCATCGCCCCGATCATGACCGAGCCGGGCGGCCCGGCCTGGCGCCAGACGACGTTCTTCCCGTTCGCGCAGGCCTCCCGGTACGGCCGCGGCGAGGTCCTCGACGTCCGCGTGGACTCACCGACGTACGAGACCAAGAAGTACGGTGAGGCCGACCTGCTGCACGCCACCGCCGTGCGCGCCGAGGACGGCACGGTGACCGTCTTCGCCGTCAACCGCTCCCGGACCGAGCCGCTGCCGCTCGACATCGCCCTGAGCGGCCTGGACCTGACCGAGGTCGTCGAGCACACCGCCCTCGCGGACGCGGACCCGGACGCCCGCAACACCCTCGCCGAGCCCGAGCGGGTCGTCCCGCACCCGGTCGAGGGCACGGCCCTGACGGACGGCGGGCTGACCGCCGTCCTGGAGCCGCTGTCCTGGAACGTGATCCGGCTGCGCTGACGCGCACCGGCCGGGTCAGCGCCGGCCGGGGGAGGCGACCGGTGTCACCGGCACCCCTCCGGCCGCGCTGCCCAGCAGCTTCAGCCGCACCGTCCCCGGCCCCGACGCCGTCCCGCCGCCGGCCAGGACGGCCAGCGCCAGCGTGTTGGCGGCGGCACGGGTGCGCAGGACGCCGCCCGGCAGGACGAAGGTGTGCGGCCCGCCGGCCACGTACTCGCCCATGTTCCAGCCGTTCAGGAAGACCTGGACGCGGTAGTCGCGCTCCGGGGCGTCGTCGAGGACGAGCCCGACCGAGGCGTCGACGTCCGGCGGGACGTCCAGCCGGAAGGTGGTCCGGTACCAGGTCACGCCCTGGCGCCGGTCCGCCCGCGGGAAGGCCGCCGAGGAGACCGGCTCCCAGCCGCCGTCGTCGTAGCCGGGCAGATGCCAGCCGTGCCGCTCCCCGTAGAGACCGCCGTTGTTGAGCGGCCCGCGCACGGGGTCGGGCGCGGCCGCCCCCCGGATCCGCCAGCGCACGCGGGGCGACGCCCCCTCGAAGGCGGCCGACGCCAGCCCGCGGGCGGCCTTGTACGCGTCCGGGTCGTGCGGCGTGGGCCGGACCAGCACGGACAGGACCGCGGAGCCGCCGGCGTCGGACCGCTTCCGCAGTGCCTCCCGCAGCCCCTTCGGCAGCCGGAAGCCGGCCGTGGCGGCCCGCGTGCCCGCCTCCTTGCCGTCCGCCTCCGGCCCAGGGCGGTGCGTGCCCAGCGGCTCCCCGTCCAGCCAGGCCATCAGCAGCCCCCGGGCGCCCGTGCGGTAGGTGAGGGAGACGGACTCCAGGCCCGACGCGCCGGTGAGCCGGCCCCGGTACCAGACGTCGCCGTAGTGGAAGCCGTAGTCGTCGGCGAAGAGGACGGGCTGCCCGGCGGGCACGGGGGTCGTGCTGTACGACGTCCGCCGGTCGGCGACCGTCCACCCCGAGTCGTCGTAGCCGGGCCGGGACTCCGGGTTCTCGGTGCGGCGCCGCCAGCCGTCGAGCGCGGGCAGCACCAGCCCGGGTACGCCGGGCAGCGGCCAGACGGTCATCAGGCTCAGGGCGCGGCCGGCGGACGCCTGCACCGCGTCGCCGTTCCAGGTGACGTGGGTGATGCCGCGCGGCACCCACACCTCCAGCTCGTGCTCCCCGACGGTGTCCCCGGTCAGCCGGATCGTGGCACCGTCCAGGGCGACGTCGCGCAGCAGCGCCGGGCCGCGCACGACGACCTTGCCCGACGGGGTCTCGTACGACCACAGCCGCAGTGAGGCGGCGTCGTCGGCGAAGAGCAGCAGCAGGGTCCGGTCGGAGCCGCCGCTGCGGGCCCGCACCCGGGTCAGCCGGTCCTCGCCGAGCGGCACCGACACATGCAGCTTGCCGTGGTCGTACGCCCAGGCCGCCGCCTCGTCCAGCCGGGTCGGCCACGGTTCCTCGGGGCAGTCCAGCACCAGGTGCGCCATCTCGCCGGCCCGGCCCACGAAGGCGGCGATGTCCAGCCGCCCCACGCTCAGGGCCATCATCGGCTGCACGGTGGCGTACGCCAGCTTCCGTCCCGCGCCCAGGTGGAGTCCGGTGGCGAGCAGCTTGGCGTCCCGGGCGGGGACGGTGACCCTGACGTCGGTCCCGCCCATCGGCAGCGTCGACGTGACGTCCGCGGCGGAGTCGTTGCGCAGGACGTAGGCGTGGCTGCCGGTGTCCGGGTTGGCCAGGTGCCGCACCTGGATGCGGGGGTCCGCGGCCCTGACCTCCGGCGCCTCCTCCAGCCGGGTGAAGTCGGGGACGTTGCGCAGGAGGTGCCCGAGCTGGTGCAGGGGGGCGAGCCGGTCCGTCGGCCGGCGGGCCTCGTCGATCGCGGCGGTGGGGTCGTAGGTGGGCGTGGGCGCGGACGGTGCGGGCAGCCAGCCCCAGGAGGTGCCGCCGAACGCCGTGCGGACGTTGTGCAGCGTGACCCCCTGCGCGAGGTGGGCGAGATGGACCCGCCGCGCCTCGGCGGCGTCCCGGATGCCCTCCGCCTCCGCCCAGGCGACGGGGAGGTCGTCGTGGAGCAGGGGCACGTCGATGCCGTCGGCGCGGACCTTGTCGTGCAGGCGGCTCAGCAGGGCGCGCCGCGGGGCGTCGGCGCGGTAGAGCAGGAGCGTGCCGGTGCCGCGCGTGAACTGGTGCCGGGCGGCGATGGCGTTGACGTGCGTCAGCCACTCGTCGGCGTGGCGCAGGTACTCCGGGTCGGTGGTCCGGGCCCGGCCCGCGGTCGCCGTCAGCCAGCCGGGCAGGCCGCCCGCGTCCACGTCCGCGCCGATGTACGGGCCGGGGTGGAGGACGACGTACAGACCGGCCTCGGCGGCCGTGCGCAGGAAGAGGTCCAGGTCGCGGACGCCGGTGAAGTCGTAGCGGCCGGGGGCGGGGGAGTGGTGGGCCCAGGCGAGACGGACGCAGACCGCGTTGTGGCCGTACGCGCGCATCTTCTGCAGCACGTCCCGCCACAGGGACGGGCTCGGCAGCCGGAAGGGGTGCATCTCGCCGGACCACAGCGCGAGGCGCCTGCCGTCGACCAGCAGGGAGTACCGGTCCAGGGCGACCCGGTGGCGCACCCCGTCGGCGCCGGGCGGCCCGGGGAGCGGTCCGGTGGGGACCGGCCCGGTGGCGCCGGGTGCGGGCAGCGCCCCGCCGCTCGCGCTGCCGCCGAGCGCGAGACCGAGGACGGTGGTGCCCGCGAGGGCGCTGAACGCTCGTCTGCTGAGCCTGCTGAGCTCCAAGGGAGCCTCTCCTGTTGCCCGTGCTTGTGGCCCCGCCGCCTGCGCGGGACCGCCTGTGCCGGGCCATTCTCCCAGCGGACCCCACAATGGTCGGTATGAGGATCTCGGCGCGTGCGGACTACGCGGTACGGGCGGTACTGGAACTGGCCGTCCGGCAGGGCGGTTCCCCGGTGAAGGCGGAGGACGTGGCCGTCGCTCAGGACATTCCGCACAAGTTCCTGGAGGGGATCCTCGGGGACCTCAGGCGTGGCGGCGTGGTCGAGAGCCGGCGCGGCGGTGGCGGCGGGTACCGGCTGGCGCGCGAGGCGTCGGCGATCACGGTGGCGGACGTGATCCGGGCGGTGGACGGCCCGATCGTCTCGGTCCGCGGGGAGCGGCCGACGGGGCTGGTGTACACGGGCACGGCGGGCCCCCTGCTGCCGCTGTGGGTCGCGCTGCGCGCCAATGTGCGGCGGATCCTGGAGGGTGTGACGATCGCGGACCTCGCGGCGGACGCCCTGCCGGCCCCCGTGCGGGAACTGGCGGCGGAACCGGCGGCCTGGGAGAACCCCTGAGGGGGCACGCCGGCGTCACGGCGTCACGGCGTCACGGCCCGCTCGGCCGGCACAGCAGTGGCTTGTCCAGTTCGGCGCAGGGGCGGTGGCCCTTGGAGCGGATGATGTCCTTGCCGACCTCGTTGGAGAGGTAGCGCAGGAAGCCCGCGGCGATCGAGTCCGCCGGCGGTTCGCCGTACGTGTAGGCGATCTCCGTCTCCCAGTAGGGGTAGGCGCCCTGCTCGGCGCCCTCCAGGGTCGCGGGGTAGCCGTCGATGCGTACCTGGTGCACGTCGCCGCGGGCGGTGACGGCGCCGGCCTCGCTGTGGCCGAGGGCGCCGGAGGTCGATGCCACGGCGTCCAGCAGGAGCGGGGTGTCGGCGACCTCGCAGCGACCGGTCCTGCCCTCGACCAGGTTGCGGCAGTCGCTCGTCGTGACCGCGAGCAGCGGGCGGCCGTCCAGCACCCGCTGTTCCAGGGAGGTCCGGGTGCCGGAGCCCGGGTTGCGGCTGACGAGCCGGACGGGCACGTTCGCGCCGCCGACCTGCTTCCAGGTGGTGATCTTCCCGGCGTAGATGTCCCGGACCTGCTTCAGGGACAGGTCCCGGACGCCGGTGTCCTTGTTCACGACCAGGCTGAACAGGGACAGGGCGACGGGTCTGGGCAGCAGTTGCGGGCGGCCGTCGGACTTGAGGCCGTCACTGAACGCGAGGTGGTCGCCGAGCCCCTGGCCGTCCTTCAGCCCGGCCTTCTCGGCCCGCGCGGAGAGGGCGTCCAGTCCCGGAACACTACCCTCGAACAAGCTGTCGGACACCGGGATGCGGGCGTCCGTGCACGTCTTCGTGTACTGCTTGGCGGCCAGCTCCAGGATCGGCTTGAACGCGGTGGAGCCCGACAGGTGGAGCGTCCCCTTGGCGCAGTCCAGGGGAGCGGCCCGGGGGGCGTCGTCCCCGTCCCGTACGAAGGTGGTCACCGACTGGGCGGTGCTCACCAGGACGAGCAGGGCGAGCAGCCAGCGCACCGGGCGGGAGGCGAACGGGTAGTACTCGGTCTTCTTGATGGTCCCGCCGCGCACTCCTCCGACGACGCCCGCCATGACCTCCGGGTCCGGGAAGTCGGCCTCGGTGAAGTCCGGGACGCGGTCCAGGACCGCGAGCACCTTGTAGTGCGCCCGGCGGTTGAGTTTCACCTTGGGCAGCCTGATGACACCGTCCGTGGCCCCGAGGCCCGGCGTTCCCGGCGCGAAGAAGTCGCGCAGCACGGTGTGGCTGCACTCCGTCACGACCATGCCGACCACGCGGCGGCCCGGGAACGCCACGCGTATGCCCACCGGGTCGTTGGCGGGAGCCACGTAGTCGTCCTCGACTATCGGGGTCCAGCCGACGTTCTCGATGCGCAGCAGGACGACCGACGGGTCGCGCAGCTCGGCGCCGTCCCACTGCATGCGCTGGAGCACCCCGGCCTCCGGCCCCGAGGACGTGGCCGAGTCCCGGGCGCTGGTGTCCATCTGCACGCGGTAGCCGAGCCGTTTGCGGCCCGCCAGGAAGAACTCCCACAGGGCGGCTGCCACGGGCACGGCGAGGCCGAGCACGGCGATCACGGACTCCCACGGAACACCGTTCATGACCGACTCCCGGGTCAGGGCGGAGGCGAGTGGCTGGAAGGGCCATGGTCGCCGGGGACGGGAGGGGCCGACGGGAGATGCGCGGAGCATCCGTCCGGAATTCACCGGTGCGTCACCTGTGGCACGCGGTGTTCTCCGCGGATTGGTTGCCGTCGCGCGCGAACCATTGACGCGCGCGGGGTTCGACTCTACGTTCCGTCCGAAAACGCGATCGGCGTTCGACATATGGAACAGGAGCGTCCCCCCATGAGTCGCACCAGAGCCGCACTCCTCGCTCTCCCCACCGCCGCCCTGCTCGCGCTCGTCCCCTCCACGGCGTCGGCGTACCCCGGCCCCGGCCGGGTCACCGGCTCCGTCGTCGTGCACGACCCGACGATGATCCGCACCTCGTCCGGGCAGTACCAGCTCTACGCCACCGGCAGCGGCATCAGCAACCGGACGTCCTCCGACCGCACCGCCTTCTCCACCGGCGCGGACGCCTTCGGCACACGGCCGGGCTGGTGGTCGCGCTACTCCTCCGTCCCGGAGGCCTGGGCACCCGACATCTCCTACCACGGCGGCACGTACCTGATGTACTACTCCGTCTCGTCGTTCGGCTCCAACACCTCCGCCATCGGGCTGGCCGGCTCCACCACCGGGCAGCCGGGCAGCTGGACCGACTACGGCACCGTCTACACGTCCGGCTCCTCCAGCGACTACAACGCCATCGACCCCAACCTCTTCGTCGACGACGACGGCAGGTGGTGGCTGTCCTTCGGCAGCTGGTGGACGGGGATCAAGATGATCCGCATCGACCCGGCCACCGGCAAGCAGCTCTCCTCCCACACCACCCGCTACTCGATCGCCTCCCGGCCGACCGGGACCAAGGCCGTCGAGGCCCCGTACATCGTCAAGCGGAACGGGTACTACTACCTCTTCGCCTCGTACGACACCTGCTGCGCCGGCACCAGCTCCACGTACAAGGTCAAGGTGGGCCGGGCCACGAGCGTCACCGGGCCGTACCACGACCGGAACGGCGTCTCGATGATGAACAACGGCGGGACGCCCGTGCTCGAGTCGCACGGAAACGTCATCGGCCCCGGCGGGCAGTCCGTCATGAAGGACGTCGACGGCGACCTGATCGTCTACCACTACTACGACGGCAACGACAACGGCACGCCCAAGCTCGGCGTCAACCTCCTGAACTGGAGCAGTGGGTGGCCCGTCGCCCACTGAACGGCGGAGGGCGGCCCGCGCTGGGGAGCGCGGGCCGCCCTGGCCCGCGGAGGAGGGCGTGGCGCCGTCCTCCTTGTGCGGAGAAGGTGTGCCTACGGCACGGCGTCACGCGTCGAACGAGTGCACCGTCGTCGTCCGGTAGATCTGCCCCGGCCGCAGCACGGTGGAGGGGAACGACGGCTGGTTCGGCGAGTCCGGGTAGTGCTGGGTCTCCAGGCACAGGGCGTCGCCCTGCCGGTAGAGCGAGCCGCCGGTGCCGGTCAGGGTGCCGTCGAGGAAGTTGCCGGAGTAGAACTGCAGGCCCGGCTGGTCGGTGGCGATGCGCAGGGTGCGGCCCGAGGCGCGGTCGCGCAGGGTGGCGATGTGCTCGGGACGGTCGGTGATGCCCTTGTCCAGGACCCAGTTGTGGTCGAAGCCCTTGGCGGTGACCAGCTGCGGGTGGGCGTCGCGGATGTCCCGGCCGATCGGCTTGGCCCGGCGGAAGTCGAAGGGCGTGCCGGACACCTTCGCCAGCTCACCCGTCGGGATCAGGCCCGCGTCGGTGGGCGTGTAGCGGGACGCGGCGATCGACAGCTCGTGGTCCTCGATCGTGCCGCTGCCCTCGCCGGCCAGGTTCCAGTAGACGTGGCTGGTGAGGTTGACGACGGTGGCCTTGTCGGTGGTGGCCTCGTAGTCGATGCGCCACTCGCCGCGCCGGGTGAGCGTGTACGTCACCTTCGACCTGAGGGTGCCCGGGTAGCCCATCTCGCCGTCGACGCTGGTGTAGTGCAGGACCAGGCCGACGTCGGAGCCCTCGGTGAACGGCTCGACGTCCCACACCCGGTAGTCGAAGCCCAGGGCCCCGCCGTGCAGGGAGTTCTCCCCGTCGTTGACGGAGAGCTGGTACTGCTTGCCGTCCAGGGTGAAGCGGCCCTTGGCGATGCGGTTGCCGTACCGCCCGATCAGGGCGCCGAAGTGCGGGCTGCGGGCCACGTAGTCGTCGAGGTTGTCGAAGCCCAGGGAGACGTTCTCGTAGCGGCCCCGGCGGTCGGGGATCTCCAGGGACTGGACGACTCCGCCGTACGACAGCACCTTCATCCGCGTGCCGCCGTTCTCCAGCGACCAGCGGTACACCTTCGTTCCGTCGGCGAGCTTGCCGAAGAGCTCCTTCACCGGCTTCCTGCCTCCCGTGGCGTGTGCCGTGCCGCCGGCCGTGGTGGCCGCGGCGATGCCCGCCGCGGTGGCGGATGCGATGACCGTGCGTCTGCTCAGTTCCATTGCGGCTCCTGCTACTTCCGTGAAAGAAGCGGGCCCCGCCTGATCAGGCGGGGCCCGGGTGACCTACGAACCGACCTTGCGCTTGTTCCACACGTCGAACCCGACCGCCGCCAGCAGCACCGCGCCCTTGATGACCTGCTGCCAGTCGGTGCCGATGCCGACGAGGTTCATGCCGTTGTTCAGCACGCCCAGGACCAGACCACCGATGATCGCGCCGAGGACCGTGCCGACGCCGCCGCTCATCGACGCGCCGCCGATGAACGAGGCGGCGATGGCCTCCAGCTCGAAGTTGAGGCCCGCCTTGGGCGAGGCCGCGTTGAAGCGGGCGGCGAAGACCAGACCCGCCAGGGCCGCGAGCATGCCCATGTTCAGGAAGACCAGGAAGGTGACCTTCTTGTCCTTCACGCCCGACAGCTTGGCCGCGGGCAGGTTGCCGCCGATGGCGTAGATGTGGCGGCCGATGATCGCGTTGCGCATCAGGTAGCCGAACCCGACGACCAGCACGCCCAGGATGAGCAGCACGATCGGAGCACCCTTGTAGCTGGCGAGCAGCAGCGTGACGACGAGGACCGCGGAGACCAGCGCGACCAGCTTCAGCAGGAACAGCTTGGCCGGCAGCACCTCGAGCGCGAACTCCTGCTGGCGCTTGCGGTCCCGGACCTCCTGGTACACCACGAAGGCGATCAGCGCGAAGCCCAGCAGCAGGGTGAGGTTGTGGTAGTTGGTCTCCGGGCCCACCTCGGGCAGGAAGCCGTTGGCGATCTTCTGGAGGTCCTTCGGGAACGGGCCGAGGGTCTGGCCCTCCAGGAAGATCTCCGTCAGACCGCGGAAGAGCAGCATGCCCGCGAGGGTCACGATGAACGACGGTATGCCGAGATAGGCGATGAAGAACCCTTGTACCGCGCCGGCGACCGCGCCGATGGCCAGGCACAGCGCCACCGCGAGCGGCCAGGACAGATCCTGCTCCACCATCAGGACCGCGGCCATCGCGCCGATGAACGCGGTCAGTGAGCCGACCGAGAGGTCGATGTGGCCCGCGATGATGACGAGCATCATGCCGATCGCGAGGATCAGGATGTAGCTGTTCTGCAGCACCAGGTTGGAGACGTTGCGCGGCAGCAGCAGGTCGCCGTCGGACCACACGGCGAACAGCACCACGATCAGGCCGAGGGCGATCAGCATGCCGTACTGCCGCATGTTGCGGCGCATGCCGTCGAGCATCAGCTGCAGCAGGCCGTCGCCGGCGGCGGATCCGCCCTTGCCGGGCGGCGCGGGGGCCGGGGTCTTGGCGGTCACGTCCGTGCTCATCGGGTTACCTCTTTGTCCTTCGTCATCTGACGCATCAGCGCTTCCTGCGACGCCTCGGCCCGCGAGAACTCACCCGTCAGCCGCCCCGCGGCCATCGTGTAGATGCGGTCGCACATGCCGAGCAGCTCCGGCAGTTCGGAGGAGATGAAGACGACCGCCTTGCCCTGGGCGGCCAGCTGGTCGATGACCGTGTAGATCTCGTACTTGGCGCCCACGTCGATGCCGCGGGTGGGTTCGTCCAGGATCAGCACATCGGGGCCCGCGAAGATCCACTTGCTGAGGACGACCTTCTGCTGGTTGCCGCCGGACAGCTTGCCCACCGGCTCGAAGACGGTCGGCGCCTTGATGTTCATGGACTTGCGGAAGTCCTCGGCGACCTGCCGCTCCCCGTGCTCGTCGACGACACCCCGTTTGGCGACCTTGCCCAGCGCGGTCAGCGAGATGTTCCGGTTGATGGTGTCGATGAGGTTGAGCCCGTAGTGCTTGCGGTCCTCGGTGACGTACGCGATGCCGTGTCCGACCGCCTCGGGGACGGACTTGGTACGGATCTCCCGGCCGTCCTTGAGCACCGTGCCGCCCGCGTACCGGCCGTAGGTGCGGCCGAAGACGCTCATCGCCAGCTCGGTGCGCCCGGCGCCCATGAGCCCGGCGATGCCGACGATCTCGCCGCGCCGCACCTCGATGGAGACGCCGTCGACGACCTTGCGCTGCTGGTCGATGGGGTGGTGCACGGTCCAGTCGCGGATCTCCAGGGCGGGCGCGGCCCCTTCCTCCGGCTGGTGCGGGGTCCGCTCCGGGAAGCGGTTCTCCAGGTCGCGGCCGACCATCCCGCTGATGATCCGGTCCTCGGTCGTCTCCGCCGCCTTCACGTCGAGCGTCTCGATGGAGCGCCCGTCGCGGATGATCGTCACCGAGTCGGCGACCCGGCGGATCTCGTTCAGCTTGTGCGAGATGATGATCGAGGTCATGCCCTGTTCCTTCAACTGAAGGATCAGGTCGAGGAGTTTGCCGCTGTCCTCGTCGTTGAGCGCCGCCGTCGGCTCGTCGAGGATGAGCAGCTTCACCTTCTTCGACAGCGCCTTGGCGATCTCCACCAGCTGCTGCTTGCCCACGCCGATGTCGGCGACGCGGGTCTCCGGGTGCTCGTCGAGGCCGACCCGGCGCAGCAGCTCGCTGGCGTGCCTGAGGGTGTCGTTCCAGTTGATCAGTCCGCGCTTGGCGTGCTCGTTGCCGAGGAAGATGTTCTCCGCGATGGAGAGGTACGGCACCAGCGCCAGCTCCTGGTGGATGATCACGATGCCGTGCTGCTCGCTCGCCCGGATGTCCTTGAACCGGCAGGTCTCGCCCTCGAAGAGGATGTCCCCCTCGTAGCTGCCGTGCGGATGGACGCCGGAGAGCACCTTCATCAGGGTCGACTTCCCGGCGCCGTTCTCCCCGCAGATGGCGTGGACCTCGCCCTGGCGGACGGTCAGCGTGACGTCCGACAGCGCTTTGACACCGGGAAAGGTCTTGACGATCGAGCGCATTTCCAGGACGGGTCCCGCCATGGTCGTGCCTTCCAATCCTTGAGGGGCCCGGTTACTTGAGGTCGTCCGCGGAGTAGGTGCCGCCGTCGACGAGGACCTTCTCGTAGTTGCTCTTGTCCACGCTGACCGGCTGCAGCAGGTAGGCGGGGACGACCTTGGTGCCGTTGTCGTACGACTTGGTGTCGTTGACTTCGGGCTTCTTGTCGCTGAGGGCGGCTTCGACCATGTTCGAGGCGACCTTGGCGAGCTCGCGGAGGTCCTTGAAGACGGTCTGGGTCTGCTCGCCCGCGATGATCGACTTCACCGAGGCGACCTCGGCGTCCTGGCCGGTGACGACCGGCATGGGCTTGCCGGCCGAGCCGTAGCCGTCCGACTTCAGGGCGGACAGGATGCCGATGGAGATGCCGTCGTAGGGCGAGAGCACCGCGTCGACCCGGGCGCTGCGGTAGCTGGAGGTCAGCAGGTCGTCCATGCGCTTCTGCGCGGTGCCGCCGTCCCAGCGCAGGGTGGTGACCTGGTTGAGGGCGGTCTGCTTGGACCTGACGACCAGCTGCTTCTTGTCGATGTACGGCTTCAGGACGTTCATCGCGCCCTGGAAGAAGTACTTGGTGTTGTTGTCGTCGTTGGATCCGGCGAACAGCTCGATGTTGAAGGGGCCCTTCTTGCCCGCCTTCAGACCGAGCTTGTCGACGATGTAACCGCCCTGCAGCTCGCCGACCTTCTCGTTGTCGAACGAGGCGTAGTAGTCGACGTTCTCGGTGCCGAGGATCAGCCGGTCGTAGGAGATGACCGGGATGTCGGCGTCCTTCGCCTGCTGCAGCACGTTGTTGAGCGACTTGTTGTCGATCGCGGCGACGATCAGGGCGTCCACACCCTGCGTGATCATGTTCTCGATCTGCGAGACCTGCTGGTCCGGGTCGTCCTCGCCGTAGACCAGCTTGGTCTTGTAGCCCTTGCCCTTCAGTTCCTTCTCGACGTTGGCGCCGTCGGCGATCCAGCGCTCGGAGGACTTGGTCGGCATCGCGATGCCGATGGTGGCGTCACCGGAACCTCCCTTGTCCTCCTCACTGCCGCCCTCGCTGCTCTGGCCGCAGGCGGTCAGCGTGAGGGCGAGGGAGGCGGCGGAGGCTATGGCGGCGAGTGCGGCTCTGCGGTTGCGCATGGTCATCATCCTTGATGTCGGTGCAGGGCTCGGTCTGGTGGTGCCGGCACGCAAAAGCTGAGGGTGGATCGACCGAGAGCAGGTGTGTGGGATTGTGCGCGGCTGTGTCTTCTTTTGTGAAGGGAGTTTCCGGAACGTTATGACGAGATCTCGAACCGGTTGAGCGAACCCGGCAGCCGTGTGCCGAGGGGTGCCATGTCCCCCTCCGCCCCGTGCCGCGCGAGCAGATCCAGTGCGAGCCGGCCGCGCCGCACCCGCTCCTTGGCGGTGGCCAGCGTCAGTTCCCGCAGGTGGTGGCCGTACGGGTAGATCCCGGGAGCCTTGGCGAGCCCGAACTTCAGGTACAGCGGCGCACCGCGCCGGATCAGCTCGGCCACCTCGTACATCCGTACGTAGCCGCCCAGATCGTCGGGGGCCTCGATGTACATGTCCATGGGCGCGGCCGACACCCGCCGGATCTCCGTCAGGTGATCGGGCGTCAGGTCGCTGGGCACGTTGATGGAGTCGGCGCCGAGCCGCTCGTACACCGCGTACGAGGCCGGGTTGACCGGCCCCACGAGCGCCGACAGCTTCAGCGTGGTGTCGGCGGGGATGATGCCGGCCGCCCGCGCCCGGTGCAGCGTCCACAGGACACCCTCGTCGGCGATGAGCAGGCACTTCACGCCCAGCTCCGTCGCGCGGACGGCGTCCTCGACGCACCCGGCGACCGCGTCGTGGCCGCGCGCCCTGAGACCCGCGCCACCCGAGTCGGTACGGGTGGAGCCGCCGATGTCCCAGGTGCCGCGCGGGCCGGTGAACAGGCAGAGCTCGATGTCGCGTTCGGCGGTGGCCTCGACCATCTCGGTGATCTCGGCGTCGGTCAGCATCCACACGCCGCTGCCCTGGCTGATCCGGTGGATCGGCACGTCCAGCCGCGAGGACTCCTTCAGGACCACCCCCAGCGCCTCCGGCCCTTCGCAGGAGGGGATCTCGGTGCGCCAGCGGCCACCGCCCGGGAAGGCGTGCGGCGAGGCGTCGGCGGGGTCGAGGGCGGGCGCGGCCAGGCCGAGGGCGGTGAGCGCCTGCTCACCGGGCCTGCGTGCGGAGGCCGTGGCGGAAGCGTCGGTCACAAGCGTTCCTTAGGGTTCGGTACGCCGCGTTCGTCGGCATGTCTGTCCGACACGTCCTGTTCGGTATCCCGGACAGGGTTCGCGGCGTGAGGTACGGGAAACCTCGAGAAGTGGATGTACGCCGGTACGGAGGCCGTCAGGTCGCCCCCGTACCGGCGTACGGCTCAGGGGTGGGGGTCAGGGGTGCAGCAGCACCTTGCCGACCTTCGGGTCACCGGACCCCACCAGCTCGATGGCCTGCGGGAACTCGGCGAGCGGCAGTTCGTGCGTCACCAGGGGGCGAGGGTCGAGCAGACCGGCCGCGAAGACCCGCACCGTGTGCGCCCAGGCGTCCGGCGGCGCCCCGAAGACGGTGTGCACCTCCAGCTGCCGTACCACCAGGTCGGTGGGGTCGAGCCCGTCGGCGCCCGGCGCCGGGATACCGGTCAGCACCAGCCGCCCGCCCCTGCGCAGCAGCGCGGCGGCGGTGCGGGCGGCGTCGGCGGACCCGGCCGTCTCGATCACGACGTCGAAGTCGTCCGGGAGCGGTTGGTCCTTGGTGCGGAAGTCGGTGGCGCCGTACTCCCGCGCCAGCGCCTCCCGGTCGCCGCGCGTACCGACGACCAGCAGCTCGGCCGGGGAGGCGGCACGCAGGAACTGCACGGCGAACATGCCGAGGGTGCCGGTGCCGACGACGGCGACCCGCTCACCGGGGAGGGCGTTCGCCTTGAGCGCGGCGGCGGCGATGCAGGCGGCCGGCTCCAGGAGGGCGGCGGCGGTGAGGTCGGCGTCGTCCGGGAGCACGTGCAGGAGGCGGGCGGGCAGGGTCAGCGTGGACGCCATGGCCCCCGGCTGGGTGAACCCGGTCTCCTCGTACCCCGCCGTGCACAGCGTGGTCTCGCCCGCGTGACAGCGGTCGCAGACCTGGCAGTTGCGGAACCCCTCGCCGACGACCCCGCGCCCGACGAGCGACGCGGGCACCCCGGCGCCGACCCGCTCCACGGTCCCGGACCACTCGTGCCCGGGGGTGAGCGGGTAACGCACGTACCCCTCGGGCCGGTTGCCCTGGTAGACCTCGCGGTCGCTGCCGCAGATCCCGGCGGAGTGCACCCGCACCAGCGCCTCGCCGGGGCCGGGCTCGCGCGGCTCGTGCGCGACGAGCCGGTGGACCCCCGGCGCCTCGATGACGACCGCGTCACTCATGCCTGCGTCCCCTTGGGCTTGCGCTGCTCCCAGCCCTCGGCCCACAGGTCGAACCGCGCCTGCTGCTGCGGGAACTCGGCCGCGGCGTCGGTGTCCAGCTCGACGCCGAGGCCGGGGGCGTCGGAGAGGTGGAAGCAGCCGTCCTCCGGGTTCACCTGGGGCGCGCCCTTGACGACCTTCTTGATCTCCGCGTCGGCGAAGTCGTTGAAGTGCTCCAGGATCTTGAAGTTCGGGGAGGTGAAGCCGACCTGGAGGCTGGCGGCGGTCAGGACCGGGCCGCCCACGTTGTGCGGCGCCACCAGCGTGTAGTGGGTCTCGGCGGTGGCGGCGAGCTTACGGGTCTCCCAGATGCCGCCGATGTGGCCGACGTCGGGCTGGATGATGTCCACGGACTGGTCCTCGAACAGCTCGCGGAACTCGATCCGGTCGTGGATGCGCTCACCGGTGGCGACCGGGATGTCCACCTTCTCGGCGACCTTCTTCAGCGCCCGGAGGTTCTCCGGCGGCACCGGCTCCTCCAGCCAGGCCGGCTTGAAGGGCGCCATCTCCTTGGCGAGCCGCACGGCGGTGGACGGGGAGAACCGGCCGTGCATCTCCAGCATCAGCTCGGCCTCGGGCCCGATGGCGTCCCGCACGGCCTCGATCAGCGACACGGCGTACAGGGTCTGCTCGTGGTCGAGCTCGAAGTGCCCGGTGCCGAAGGGGTCGATCTTCAGGGCCCGGTACCCGCGCTCCATGACCCCCTGCGCCGCCTTGTGGTACGCCTCCGGGGTGCGCTCGGTGGTGTACCAGCCGTTGGCGTACGCCTTCACCTTGTCGGTGACCTTGCCGCCCAGCAGCTGCCAGACCGGGACGCCGAGCGCCTTGCCCTTGATGTCCCAGCAGGCCATCTCGACCACGGCGATACCGGACATCACGATCTCGCCCGCGCGCCCGTAGTCGCCGTACTTCATGCGGCGGACCAGGTCCTCGACAGCGAACGGGTCGGAACCGAGAATGTGGTTGACCTCGGCCTCCTTCAGATAGCCGAGGAGAGCGTCGGTGTGCCCGAGCATCCGGGTCTCGCCGACTCCGGTGATGCCCTCGTCGGTGTGCACCTGAACGTAGGTCAGGTTGCGCCACGGCGTGCCGACCACGTGTGTGCTGATTCCGGTGATGCGCACGGCGGTTGCCCTTCGCTGTGTTCGATATTTCGTCACTCGTTCGAAATGCTGGCGTGACAGTAAGGAGGCGGCGGCGGGGGTGTCAATGGGTCGGACACATAACGGTTTCGGCAGTTTCGAAAGTACGGGCGAGGGCGCTCCCGGGTGCTTCCCCACACAACCTTCACAGCCGCCTCTAGGAACGCGGCGGTCACGGAACTTAACCTTCCCGCGTCATGGACTACTGCCACCCGTGCCGACGGCACCTCAACGGCGCCCTCGCCTGCCCGGGATGCGGCACGCCGGCCGAAGAACCGCGCGGCCCGGGTGCGCCCGTGACGGCACGTGGGGAACGGCCACCCGGGGCCGCCGACGAGCCCGGCGCCGCGGGCGGCACCTCCGGGGACTCCGACGGCTCTGACGCGTCCGACGGCGCGTCCGACGGCGCGTCCGACGGCGTGGAGCCGGCCGACCGCGGTGGCAGGGCGGGCCGGCGCGACCGCAAGGCCGCCGCGCACCGCCGGCGCCGGCGCCGGACCCTGCTCGTCACCTCGGGCTTCCTCCTGGCCGCCGGAGGGCTGAGCCTCGCGGAACTCGGCCTCGACGCCCCGGGCTCCCCGGCGAGGACGGCGGTCGCCGACGGGGGCGAGACGACGGACGGCGGGGCGACCCGGGAGGTGGGGGAGGCGTCGGCCGCCCCGGTCGGCGAGAGGTCGAGGACGAGCACGACCCCGGCTGCGCCGTCCCCCGGTGCGACCGTTTCGACAACGGTGTCGGCGTCGGTGTCGGTGTCGGCGTCGCCGTCCCGGGACGCCTCGGAGCCGGGGACGGCGGACGAGACGGAGCGCCCCTCGACACCGCCGCCGTCGGCGCCGGAGACGGCTCCGGCCACGGACCCCTCGGCCCCGCCCCGGCCGGAGGGCCCGGCCCCGACCCCGACCGCGACCCCCACCCCGACGGCCTCACCGGACCCGACCCCGACCGAAACGTGCGACCGCTTCCTGTGGTGGTGCACCTGAAGGTCCCGTGGCGGTGCGCCTGAGGTTCCCGCGGCGGTGCGCCTGAGGTTCCCGTGGCGGTGCGCCCGAGGCGGCTCCCGTGCGGGCCGGGTGGTGCGGGTGGGCGAAGCCCCGGGGCGTACGGCTCGGGGGGTACGGCTCGGGGGTGTGGCTCGGGGGTGTGGCTCGGGGGTACGGCCCGGGGGGTACGGCTCGGGGGTGCGCCGAGGAGTGCGCCCCGTCAGACGCGCTCGCCCAGCATCCTCCGCAGCGCGTCCCGCAGGGCGACCCGCTCACCCTCCGACAGCCC
>NZ_JAGMUE010000146.1:0-567 GCF_019049165.1 Streptomyces sp. AC627_RSS907 | reverse complement strand
GAGCTGGCTGAGCATGATCGAGTTGGCCCAGCAGTGCCAACCGTCACCGGCCCGGTCCACGCCCCGCTTGAGCCACTCCTTCTGCGCGCCGCCCAGGATGGTCCCGTCCGGCAGGTTCTGCGCGGAGCGGTAGGAGCGCAGGTCGAGGATGGTCAGCTCCAGCAGGTCGCCCCAGCGCCGCACCCGGTGGATCTCCGGGTCGGGCAGCGCCGAGCCGCTGGCGTCGCGGTGCGGCATGTGCTCGTACCACGCCTGGTACGCGGCGGCCCGGCGCCGCATGAACGGCGCCCCGCCACCGGTCCCGCTGTAGTCGTTGACCACCTCGTGGTCGTCCCAGGTCAGGAACCATGGGTGGGCCGCGTGCGCCTCGCGCAGTGACGCGTCGCCCTTGTAGAGCGCGTGCCGCACCCGGTAGTCGGCCAGCGTCAGGACCTCGGGCGCGTTGTGGTCGCGCACGTGGTCGCCGCCGACCGGGCCGTGCTCGTAGATGTAGTCGCCCAGGTGCATCACGAAGTCGACGTTCTCGCGGGCTATGCCACGGTGGGCGGCGT
This sequence comes from Streptomyces sp. AC627_RSS907, assembly GCF_019049165.1. Lineage (NCBI taxonomy): Bacteria > Bacillati > Actinomycetota > Actinomycetes > Kitasatosporales > Streptomycetaceae > Streptomyces > Streptomyces sp. AC627_RSS907. The sequence goes on along the minus strand of NZ_JAGMUE010000146.1, from coordinate 16 downwards.
AGAAACCGTCGTGGAA
>NZ_JAGMUE010001433.1:0-631 GCF_019049165.1 Streptomyces sp. AC627_RSS907 | reverse complement strand
GAGGCGTAAGGAGAAGTCAGGGAAATGGCGGATGACGTGGTCGTTCGTACCCGTGATGGCGAACACACGAACGTGCCACGTGATCGTCTCGTAACATTGCTCCATGTCTTCCACCGACTCGCCAAGGCCGTGCAGTGTGCCCGCGTCGGTGCCGGGCGAGCCGGCCCGTCCCGGAGAGCGGCTGCGCGAGGTGCGGCTGGCCGGGTACACGCTGGCGGTCCGCTCCCGGGCGCCCGACCGCGCGGACCTGCCGCCGGCCCTGTTCGTGCACGGCCTCGGCGGCTCCTCCGACAACTGGTCGCTGCTGATGGCCCAGTTGACGGACGTGGTGGACGGCGAGGCCGTGGACCTGCCCGGGTTCGGTTTCTCGCCGCCGCCCGAGGACGGTACGTATTCGCTGGCGAGCCATGCCCGGGCCGTGGTCCGCCTCATCGAGGCGGGCGGGCGCGGTCCGGTGCACCTGTTCGGCAACTCGATGGGCGGCGCGGTCGCCACCCGGGTCGCCGCCGCGCGGCCCGACCTGGTGCGCACGGTCACCCTCGTCTCGCCCGCGCTGCCCGAGGTGCCGCCCCAGCGCACGGCGCTGCCCACCGCGCTGCTCGCGGTGCCGGGCGTCACCCGCCTCTTCCGC
>NZ_JAGMUE010001432.1:0-558 GCF_019049165.1 Streptomyces sp. AC627_RSS907 | reverse complement strand
CCATGGCGAGGTCGCCGGTGGCGGGCTCCTCGTGGCGGGGCCGGGCGGCCGGCACGGCTCGCCGGCCCGGTGGGGCTTCGTCCGGGGACGCCCTCTCGCGAGAGGGCGTCCCCTCACCTCAGCCGAGCCGTTCGACCAGCGCCCGGTACTCGTCCCAGATCTCCTTGGGGGTGTGGTCCCCGAAGGTGTTCAGGTGCTCGGGCACCAGGGCCGCCTCCTCGCGCCAGACCTCCGGGTCCACGGTGAGCAGGAACTCCAGGTCCGCGTCGGAGAGGTCGAGCCCGTCCGTGTCCAGCGCCTCCTTGGTCGGCAGCACGCCGATCGGCGTCCGCACGCCGTCGGCCTTGCCGTCGAGGCGCTCCACGATCCACTTGAGCACGCGGCTGTTCTCGCCGAAGCCGGGCCAGACGAACTTGCCCTCCTCGTTCTTGCGGAACCAGTTCACGTAGTAGATCTTCGGCAGCTTGTCCTGGTCGGCGCTCTGCCCGACCCTGACCCAGTGGCCCATGTAGTCGCCCATGTTGTAGCCGCAGAAGGGCAGCATGGCGAACGGGTCCC
>NZ_JAGMUE010001431.1:0-569 GCF_019049165.1 Streptomyces sp. AC627_RSS907 | reverse complement strand
ACCATGTCCCGGCGCGGCATGTCCACCACGACCTGCGGTACGCACTCGCCGCGCAGCAGGTTGAAGTCCGCCGGGTCGCCCGGCTTGAACTCCACCCGGTCCAGGCCCAGCACGTCGGCGCCGCCGTGCGTGCCAAGCGTGTGGCATCCCACCAGTTCGTCGTCGAGGCGCACCCCGGTGACCCAGCCCAGGATGTGGGTGCGGTGCAGCATGTCGGCGTTGCCGAAGGGGCTCCACGCGTCGCGCACCCCATCCGAGCCCAGACCCACGCGTACCCCGTGCTCGCGCAGCGTCGCCAGGGGCAGGACCAGGGAGCCGCTCGGGGCGACGGTCGTCAGGGCGACGTCCTGCTCCGCCAGGTCCCTCGCCATGGTCTCCAACTCGCCCCTGGTGAGGAACGGCAGGCAGAAGACGTGACTGACGGTCACCTTGCCACGCAGCGACAGCGCCCTGGTGCGCTCGATGATGCCGCGCAGCACCCGGACGCCCTTCTCGTCCCGGTCGTGCAGATGGATGTCGACCCCCACGCCGTAGCGGTCGGCGAGACCGAAGACGAGATCGAGTTGTTC
>NZ_JAGMUE010001430.1:0-564 GCF_019049165.1 Streptomyces sp. AC627_RSS907 | reverse complement strand
ACACCCCGCACAACCCCACCGGCACCGTGCTCACGCGCGAGGAGCTGGCGGCTATCGCCACCATCGCCATCGAGCGCGACCTGTACGTGGTCACGGACGAGGTCTACGAGCACCTCGTCTTCGACGACCACCAGCACATCCCGCTGGCGTCGCTGCCCGGCATGCGGGAGCGCACGGTGACCATCAGCTCCGCGGGCAAGACGTTCTCCTTCACCGGCTGGAAGGTCGGCTGGGTCACCGCGCCGCCGGACCTGCTGGCGGCGGTCCGCTCGGCCAAGCAGTACCTGACGTTCGTGGCCTCCGGCCCGTTCCAGCACGCCATCGCCGAGGCCCTGACCCTGCCCGACTCGTACTACGCCGGCCTGCGCGACGAACTCGCCGTCAAGCGGGACCTGCTCGCGGACGGCCTGGCCACGGCGGGGTTCACCGTCTTCCGGCCGGCCGGCACGTACTTCATCACCACCGACATCCGCCCGCTGGGCCCGGAGATCTCCGCGGACGGCGACGGCCTGGCCTTCTGCCGCGGCCTCCCCGAGCGCTGCGGCCTGGTGGCCGTCCCCAACC
>NZ_JAGMUE010001429.1:0-689 GCF_019049165.1 Streptomyces sp. AC627_RSS907 | reverse complement strand
CTTCTCCCCTGAGGATTCCAGGGGCTTGTCGGACTTCGCGGAGAACGTCACCTTCATCTTGGACAGGAATTCGGCCACCTCGGGCGGCATCGGGTCGTCCGAGTCCTCGGCGAACAGCCGCATCTTCTCGGGCGTGGCGTCGAAGGACATCTGCACGGAGATCGCGTCCCGCTCACCGAGGTTGTCGGTGGCACGCGAAAGGCGCTGCCCGGCGGAGAGGTTTTCCTCGCTACCGCAGGCAGTGGAACCGGCTGCGAGCGCGACCGTGCAGCCGACAGCGACCAGGGACTTACGGATGGCGGTAATGGCAAGCTCCTCTTGCGTGGCGGCACGAGCGAGGCTGCCCCTCCCCCGCGCTCCCCTTGGTGACCACGTGTGTTCTCGCGTGGATCATGACGTGTCCCGGCCGGCGAGCCGGTGCGTCCCCGCACCGCCGCGCCCCCACCGCGAGACGACTGACGCACAGATGCTACGTACCCGGGAGGTCGTTGACTCCCGGATATCGGTCACCGTGCGCAACGCTCACCCCCCAACTTCGGCTCGGGCCGGTGCCGTACGCACCGTGCCGCGTGCCGCGTCGGAGTGCCGCGCCGTACGCGGTGGCGTACGCGCATCGCGAGCCCGCGCGCGCCCCGCGGCGCCCACACCATCGCGATACGCGGGCGCGCGGCGCCCGCGCGACCCCGCCC
>NZ_JAGMUE010001428.1:0-573 GCF_019049165.1 Streptomyces sp. AC627_RSS907 | reverse complement strand
ATCGTGCGGTACACGGCGTGCCCCGACAGGGCGTGCCCCACCTCGTGGCCGATGACCGCCCGCATCTCCTCCTCGTCGAGGAGTTCGACCAGGCCGGTGGTCAGCACGATGATCGGCTCGTCGAGCCCGATGCACATGGCGTTCGGGTTCGGGTCCTGCTGGACGTACATCAGCGGGATCCGCTCCATGTCCAGCACGTAACAGGCGTCCCGCAGCATGTCGTTGAGGTGCGCGAACTGGCGGTCGCTCACCCGCACCGAGTCGGACAGGAACAGCAGGCGCAGGCTGCGCTCGGGGAGCAGGCCGCTGAGTGTCTTGAAGACGGTGTCGAACCCGCTCAACTTCCGCAGCGCCACCAGCGCGGACCGGTCGGCGGGGTGCTCGTAGGCGCGGGAGGAGATCCCGGGAAATCGCCTGCGCTCGCGGCTCGGTACGTGCTCGTGCCCGTGAGTGTTGCTGTCGCTCATCGTGCCCCCTCGTGTGACTGCCGGTCGTGGCCCCTGACGCCCCTTGGCCCCACCCCACCCTAGGACGTGCGGATGACGTGGCTACCGTGGAGTGATGCACTACCTC
>NZ_JAGMUE010001427.1:0-640 GCF_019049165.1 Streptomyces sp. AC627_RSS907 | reverse complement strand
GCCTCCCCGCAGCCGGGCCACCTGCGCGGCGAGCCGGGCGCGGCCTCGTACGCGTACGAGCTGACCGCCGCCTTCGCCGCCGAGACCGGGTTGGCCCAACCGGTGCTGCCTTGGCACGCGCTGCGCACCCCGATGGCCGATCTGGCCGCCGCGCTCGCCTTCACCTCGGGCGCGCTCGGCAAGATCGCCGTGGACGTGCAGTCGCTGACCCGGACCGAGGTCGCCGAGGTGCACGAGGGCGCGGTCGCCGGGCGCGGCGCCTCGTCGGCGATGCCGCACAAGCGCAACCCGGTGCTGGCCACCGTGATCCGCTCCGCCGCGCTCCAGGTGCCGCAGCTCGCGGCCACGGTGACCGGCGCGATGGCCGTCGAGGACGAGCGGTCGGCCGGCGGCTGGCACGCCGAGTGGGAGCCGCTGCGCGCCTGCCTGCGGCTGACGGGCGGCGCGGCGGCGCACGCCGTGGAGCTGGCCGAGAACCTGTCCGTCGCCTCAGACCGGATGCGCGCCAACCTCGACCTGACCGGCGGCCAGCTCGTCTCCGAGCGGATCGCGGCGGCGCTGGCACCGCTGCTCGGCAAGGCCGTCGCCCGGCAGGTGCTCAGCCGGGCGTCCGCCGACGCGGCGGCCTCCGGACGCACCC
>NZ_JAGMUE010001426.1:0-588 GCF_019049165.1 Streptomyces sp. AC627_RSS907 | reverse complement strand
CCGGAGCCGTGTGCGCAGGTTCGAATCCTGCCGGGGGCACTCGCCTGGTCACCAGCGCAAACACAGCGTTGACCAGGGCGAATGCCGGCACGAGAGAGCGGGAGTCAGTCTCACTGACTCCCGCTCTTTCTCACTCCCTCCCACTGGTCGCGACACATGCGCGACACACTCTCAGGCCGTGTCGCCCTCCTCCTCCAGTGACTTCGCGATCTTGTCGTTCGCCGCTTGCTCGCGCCCGTCAATGCACCCGTGGTACCTGCGGTGGATGACCTCCGGCGAGTTGCCCACCCGCCGCGCCACCTCCGCGATGGGCACCCCCGCGTTCAGCCACCGCGTGATGCACGTGTGCCGCAGGTCGTACGGGCGACCGGCCAGCGGGGAGGCTGCCCAATCCGGGGGCAGGGCGAACTCCCGCGCCTCCTCCCACACCCGCCAATACGACGACGTACCCACCACGTCCCCGCGCTCGTTGCTGAACAGCCGCCCGCCCTTGGCCGTGCCGTGCTCGCTGATGTGCTTGCGCAGGATGGCCACCAGCACGGGCGGAATGGGGGCCGGCCGGTCTTCGGTCACCTCGCGGGCTTGGAG
>NZ_JAGMUE010001425.1:0-543 GCF_019049165.1 Streptomyces sp. AC627_RSS907 | reverse complement strand
GTCGACATGCGACAGCGGGTCATGGCGCAGCGCGCCAGCACCCGGCGCAGCGTGCAGATCGTGGTCGGCGTCTCGATCGCGTTCGTGCTCGGCCTGTCGATCTTCAACCGGGACTTCGTCGAGCCGTACGGGACGCCGGTCGGGCAGCTCGTACTGGCCTGCGTGTGCGCCCTGTTCGCGATGGGCTTCTGGTGGCTGCGCAAGCTGTCCAGCATCGACACGCCGGACCGGTTCCTGACCCGGGACGCGACGCCGGAGCGATACGCACCGGCGCGCGCCGGCGCCCACGCGGCGCGGCAGCCCGGCGCGGGCACCGTACAGGCCCCCGTCTACGGCGATGAGGTGACCCCCCGATGAACAGCGGAATCACGATGCCGGTCCTGGTCGGTGCCGTCTTCGGGCTCGGCGTCTACACGCTGGTCCGCGCCCTGATGCCCGGCCGGCGCGGGGCGGTGGCGCGGGTCGCGCAGATCGACGCGCTGCGGGCGCGCGGCTCGGCGCACGCCGGCCGGTACGAGGCCGACCGAGGCCAGGCCGGTGGCG
>NZ_JAGMUE010001424.1:0-834 GCF_019049165.1 Streptomyces sp. AC627_RSS907 | reverse complement strand
GAGCAGGGGCCCGCGCGTCCGCATCGGACCGCACCGCCATGTCGAACAGCGCGAGCCCCTGCTCGGACGGCATGGGAGCCAGGCCCGTGCGACGCAACCGCCGCAGGTCCGCCTCGCCGAGATGACCGGTCATCCCGCCCGCCTCGGCCCACAGCCCCCAGGCCAGTGCGAGGCCGGGCAGCCCGGTCGCGCGGCGGTGCCAGGCCAGGGCGTCCAGGAAGGCGTTGCCCGCCGCGTAACTCGCCTGCCCCGCCTGACCGAGCGTGCCGGCCGCCGACGAGTAGAGCACGAAGGCCCGCAGGTCGTACGGGCGCGTCAGCTCGTGCAGATTCCACGCCGCGTCGACCTTCGGCCGCAGAACCGCCGCGAGACGCTCGGGTGACAACGAGGCGATCACCCCGTCATCGAGCACCCCGGCCGTGTGCACCACACCGGTCAGCGGGTACTCGGCAGGCACGGCCTCCAGGGCCGCCGCGAGCGCCGAACGGTCCGCCGCGTCGCACGCGACCACCGCCACCCGCGCACCCCGCTCCACCAACTCCGCGCGCAACCCCTCCGCCCCCTCGGCGGCCAGGCCACGACGGCTGAGCAACAACAGACTGCGAACGCCGTACTCGGCGACCAGATGGCGGGCCAGCATGCCGCCGAGCAGGCCGGTGCCCCCGGTGACCAACACCGTGCCCGAGCCGTCGAACGGACTCACACCCTCCCCGGCGGAGGGTGCCACCCTTGCCAGCCGTGGGGCGTACAACCGGCCCGCACGCGCCGCGAGCTGCGGCTCATCGACAGCGCCCGTCGCGAGCGCGCGCAGCAGGACCCGATACGAGTCGGGGT
>NZ_JAGMUE010000145.1:16687-26168 GCF_019049165.1 Streptomyces sp. AC627_RSS907 | reverse complement strand
CCACGGGGGCCGCCCTTCCCGCGGTGCCCGCCGCCCCCACGGCGCCCACCGTCTTCACGGCGCCCACCGTCCCCACGGGGCCCGCCGCCCCCACAGTGCCCGCCGCCCCCACGGTGCCGCGCCTGCCCATGGTGTCCCCCTCCCCCCTCACAGCAGGCCGTGTTCCCAGGCGATGCGCGCCGCGTCGAACCTGTTGCGCCCTCCGAGCTTCTTGATGGCCGCCGACGTGAGGTTGCGTACGGTGCCCGCCGCCAGGTACAGCTCGCCCGCGATCTCCTTCACGGTCGCGCCGCTCGCGGTCAGCCGCAGGACGTCGACCTCCCGCGTACTCAGGGACGACTCCTCCGCGCCGGCGGCACGCAGCAGCGAGGGGTCGACCGTCAGACAGCCCCCGGCGACGCCCATGAGCGTCGTGACGAGCTGCGGCAACCGGGCGTTCTTCGGCACCACGCCGAGGGCACCCGCGGCCACCGCCCGGTCCACGACGGACGCCGTCGCCGCCCCCACCATCAGTGCCACCCCGCACTTGGGGTGGAGGGCGCGCACCTCCGTGGCGATGCGCAGCGCCCGGCCGCCCAGCGTGGGCTCGCTGAGCAGCAGCACCGTGGGCCGGTGCCGTTCGACGGCCGGCAGCACGGCCTCGTAGGACGTGGCGAGACCGACCACTTCGAGTCCGTCGACGCCGTTGAGCGTCTCGGCGAAGGCTTCCAGGACGAGTTGGTGGTCGCCGGCGACGACCAGGCGTATGGACATCTCACATCCCCCGTATGGATGGACAGCACGACCGGCCGCGACGGCCGTCGGTTTCCCTCTCCCGCACGCGGCGTCAGCCGGTGCGGCGCGCGGCGCTCCGCGTGATCAGCAGCTTCTCGACCTCCTGAGCCGCCTTCTCCTGCTCCTCCGCGTCCTGGACCGCGCCGACGTCGAGGTGCACGGCGTCGGCCGGCAGGGCGGTGCCCACGACCACCGACATGGCGCGCATGGTCCGGGCCAGCCCCTCGGTGCCGTCGCCCGCCGGGACCACCACGACGCAGGCGGTGGGCGGGCCGAGGTCCGCGGCGATCTGTCCCGGCAGCGCGCGGAAGGTCTCCGGGCGTTCCGTGTCGGCCTGATAGGGCAGTGCCACCAGCCCGATGTCGGCCAACTCCTTGCACAGGAACGCCGCGTTCGTGGCGGCGTCGTCACCTCGTCCGGGGTGCCCCGCCCCGACCACGGCCACCGCTCCGCCCGCCGCGCACACCCGGGTGGCGATTCGACGGCCCACACCCGCGGTGGCGTCGACGACCAGGACGACGGAGCCCACCAGAGGCGGAAGTGTGTAGGTCGTTGGTTGGGACACCGGAACTCCCCAGCAGGTAGTGTGACGAATATGTGATCGACCGGCGGGGTGTCTTTCCGACTGTGGCGTCACCCCGTGTCCGACGTTCGTGCCGGGCAGGTGGGCGGAGACGAACGTCCTTATCCGTACGCGGGGTTCAGGGGGACACCACGTGGCCGAGGCATCACCGTTGGACCAGGAGGCGCTCGGTGTGTACCGCGCGATCCTGTTCCACAAGGAACATGATCCGGACAAGCTCGCCGAGCTTCTTGACATGGAGCCCGAGTGCGTGAAGGCAGCCCTGGAGCGGCTGTCCGGCCTGTCACTGCTGGCTCCGTCCCGGGATTCGCCCGGAGCGCTGCGCGCGGTGAACCCCTCGCTCGGCCTGAAGGTCCTGCTCCAGCGGGAGCAGGACGAGCTGGCCTGGCGCCAGCAGCGCATCGAACAGAACCGGGCGGCGCTCGCGGCCCTCGCGGCGGAGTACGGCGCTTCGGGCCGGTCCGGTCCGGACGGCACCGAGGAGCTCGCCAACGTCGACGACATCCGCATCCGCCTCGAGGCCCTGGCCGAGTCGTGCCGGCACGAGTCGCTGGCCTTCCACCCCGTGGGCGGACTGACCCAGGAGTCGATCGACGCGGCCCGCCCGCTGAACGAGGCGGCGCTCGCCCGGGGTGTCCGGTTCCGGTCGATCTACCTCGACAGCGTCACCAACGACCGGGTGACCAGGGCACACGCGCAGTGGATGGCGGAACGCAACAGCGAGATCCGTACGTCCCCGACGCTGCCCATGCGGTTGCTGATCGTCGACACGACCGCCGCGGTGGTGGCCGGCCTCCCCGGCCAGACGGGCCCCTCGGCGCTGCTCTTCAGCAGTCAGCCGGTGGTGCTCGCCATGCGGGCCCTGTTCGAGGCGTACTGGGAGCACGCGACCCCGTTCCATCAGGAGCACCCGCGCCGCGACGACGCCGGGGGTGAGCTCACGCCGCAGGAGCGCAAGCTGCTCCAGCTGCTGGCCTCCGGGCTCACCGACGAGGCGGTGGCGCGGGCGCTCGGCATCGGCGTGCGCACCGAGCGGCGGATCGTGGCCGAGCTGATGGAGCGGCTCGGGGCGTCGAGCCGGTTCGAGGCGGGGGTGCAGGCGACCCGTCGGCAGTGGATCTGACCGCGGCCGCCCGCTCCCGGGCCGGTGGTCGCCGCAGTGACCGCTCCGGTGGTCGCCGCAGTGACCGCTCCGGTGGTCGCCGCAGTGACCGCTCCGGTGGTCGCCGCAGTGACCGCTCCGGTGGTCGCCGCAGTGACCGCTCCGGTGGTCGCCGCAGTGACCGCTCCGGTGGCCACTCCGGTGGTCACCGCAGCGGCCACGGGATGTCGCCGGGCGCGTTCCCCGGCGCGACGGGCCAGGAGAAGTCGTCCTCGGAGTCCGGCGTGCCGGGGAGGTCCGGCAGCCCGCCGAGGAGCGGGCCGTCCTGCGGCGGGGCCGGCCACGAGAAGTCCAGCGGCGCGGCCTGCCGTCCCCGGTCCGTCTCGTCCGCCGCCTGGGCGGGCGCGGCCCAGGTGAGTCCGGCCAGCACGCCGGCGGCGAGGGTGACGACAGCGGTACAGCGCTTGGTGCGGTTCAAGGTGGTGCTCCATTCCATGCGTGGGTCAGTCTCTTCACGACGTTGCGCATGGAGCCGGTGACGCTTCAGCTCCCCCGGGCCGGTCCGCGTTCCCCGCGCTTTCCGGCCGCTGGGAAAAGAGAACCACTCGATCCCGCCTCCTGTCCGCTTTCGGCCAGGCCAGGAAGCTGCCTGGCAGGGAACTGCCGGTGCGCCGGAACGGGGGCGTCGCGGTACGGACGGGACCCGGGGCGGTGCCCGGACGTGCGACACCTTGCCAAACCTATCGTTTTTCGATAGATTTCCATCGTGGGTCGAGTGCCGCCGGAGCCGGAGGGGAGGGAGGGACCATGCCGATCGCCGTCGACATCGACGTGATGCTGGCGAAGCGGAAGATGTCCGTGGGTGAGCTCGCGGAGCGCGTCGGGATCACCCCCGCCAACCTGGCGGTGCTCAAGAACGGCCGCGCCAAGGCGGTGCGCTTCACGACGCTCGCCGCGCTGTGCGAGGCGCTGGAGTGCCAGCCGGGGGACCTGCTGCGCTGGGAAGCCGGGGACGGGGGCACCGCCCCGGACGGGAACGGCTGACGGACGGCTGACGGACGGCTGACGGACGCCGCCGAGCGGGCCGCGGGTGGCTACCGGCTGCCGCTCGGGCGCGATCCGGGAGAGGATCTGCGTGCCGGCACGTCCCGACCCGGAAGGACCCACCCCGTGATCGTCTTCGGCACCAAGGGATACCTCTACCAGCTGGCGATACTGACGCTGGTGTGCGCCCAGTGCGGCAACCCCGCCGCCCACACGCTCAGGAAGCGGGTCACGAAGTTCACGCTGTTCTTCGTGCCGCTGTTCCCGTTCTCCACGAAGTACGCGACGCAGTGCACCTTCTGCGGCGCCGAGCAGCAGGTGACCAAGGAGCAGGCGGAACAGCTCCGGTCGCAGGCCGACAGCGGCCGGGGAGGTCAGGGCGGCCAGGGCGGCCTGCCGTACGGGCGGTCGCAGCAGCCGCCGTACCAGCGGCCGTGACGGTCCTCCGCGTGCCGTCCGCCGACGTTGCCGGTTTCCGGCAGTCCTGACTACCCTCACGTTGCCGGACACCGCGCAGCGGGCGTGACCGGCAGGGGAGGCGCGGGGTGACGGGGCAGCGGGAGACGCAGGAGACGTATCTGACCGGGTACGCCGAGATCCTGGCGGCGGTCGCCGGCACCGGGCGCCGGCTGACCCGCGACGAGCTGGAGGACCGCCGCCGCCTCGGCGAACGGGCCGCGGAGGCGGGGCACAGCCTGCGCGGCCTCGTACGGCTCCACCTGGACGCCACACGCGCCGACTGGCCGAACGGGGCGGGAGGCGGCCCGGAGGCGACGCGGAACGTGCTCGCCGCCGTCACCCAGGCCGTCGACGCCTTCGCCGAGGGGTACGAGCGCGCCCAGCGTCTCGCCGTACGGCAGGAAGAGGCCGCCCGGCGGGAGTTCATCGACGACCTGCTGTACGGGCGCAGCGACCTGGGCCGGCTCGCCGAACGGGCCGAGCGCTTCGGGCTGGTCCTCTCCCGCGCCCACGCCGTCGCGGTGGCCCAGGGCCCCGAGGCCTACGACGACACCGCCCCGGTCACCCGGCTCGTGGAGACCGCGCTCATCTCCCGCTTCGGCGACCGACGCGTCCTGACCGCCACCAAGAACGGGCAGCTGATCTGCATCGCGCCCGGTGACGAGGACGACGTGCTCGCCTTCTTCGCCAAGCAGGCCTACGCCGCCACGGACGGCAGCCGGGTGGCCATCGGGCGCCCCCGGAGCGGCGCGGGCGGCGTGGTGCACAGCTACGAGGAGGCGCTGAGCACCCTCGAACTCGCCGAGCGGCTGGAGCTGGACGAGCCCGTGGTGCGCTCCGCCGACCTGCTGGTCTACCCGGTCCTCACCCGCGACCGGCAGGCCATGGCCGACCTGGTCCTGAGCGTGCTGGGTCCGCTGCGCGACGCCCGCGGCGGCGCCGAACCCCTGCTGCGGACCCTGGAGGCCTACTTCGACGCCGGCTGCACCGCGACGGAGGCCGCCCGGCGGCTGACGCTCAGCGTGCGGGCCCTCACCTACCGGCTCGACCGCATCCACCAGCTCACCGGGGCCAACCCCGTCGACCCGGTGCACCGCTACACCCTGCAGACCGCGGTCATCGGGGCCCGGCTGCTCGGCTGGCCCGGCCAGGAGATCTGAGCGGGCCTCGCCGGCGCCGACGGGGTCAGCCCGTGATCTCCACCTTGCCGTCGCGGGGGTCCGGGCCGCCCGGCCGGTCCGCGCCGTCCGCCGCCGGGGAGCCGCCCGCCGCTGTTCCGGTCGCCGTGGGGTGCTTCGCCGCGGAGTCCGTCGCCGTGATCCCCCTCAGCAGGGACGCCAGGTCGAGACCGGTGGTCGAGTTGAGCAGCTCCACGCCCTGCGCCACGTTGTCGGCGACCGTCCGCGACAGCCGGCTCGCGCCGTCCGTGGAGATGACCGTCATCTTGTCCACGGCCGCGAGCGGCTCGGACGCCTTCGCCACCACCTGCGGCAGCACCTCGACCAGCATCTGGAGCACGGCCGCGTCACCGTACCGGCCGAAGGCGTCGGCCTTCTTCACCATCGCCTCGGCCTCGGCCGCCCCCTTGGCGCCGATCGCGGCGGCCTCCGCCTCACCCTCCAGCCGTACGGCCTCGGCGATCGCCGCACGCCGGGAACGCTCGGCCTCGCCCTGCCTGAGCCCCTCGATGGCCTCCGCCTCGGCCAGCGCGCCACGCCGCTGCTTCTCGCCCTCACCGGTGAGCCGGGCCCGCTCGGCCTCCGCCTGGGCCGCGGCGATCTCTGCCGACCGCTCGGCCTCCGCCTGCTTCACCCGCGCCACCCGGCGGGCCTCCGCCTCCTGCTCGGCCGCGTAGCGCTGGGCGTCCGCGGGCTTGCGCACCTCGGTGTCGAGCTGGCGGTCCTTCAGCGCGGCCTGCCGCTCGGCGACCTTCTCCTGCTCGGCGAGGATGTCCTGCTGCCGGGCCGCCTCCGCGAGAGGGCCGGCGGCGTTGGCGCGGGCCGCCGCCTGGTCGGTCTCGGCCTTGATCTCGGCCTGCTTCAGGTAGAGCGTCCGCTGCGCGACCGCTATCTCCTCCTCGGCCTTCAGCCGCGCCTGCTCGGCGGCCCGCCGGGCCACGGCCTCGGCGATGTCGGCCTCCTGCCGGGCCCGCGCCGCCTCCGGACGGCCGAGGTCCTCCAGGTAGGAGCCCTCGGTGGTGATGTCCTGGATCTGGAAGGCGTCCAGCACCAGGCCCTGCCCGGACAGGCTCGCCTCCGCCTCCTCGGCGACCTGCCCGGCGAACGCGGCCCGGTCCCGGATGACGTCCTCCACGGACATCCGGCCGACGATCGCGCGCAGCGCGCCGGACAGCACCTCCTGGGTGAAGCCGACGATGCCGTCCTGCTGCATCAGGAACCGCTGCGCGGCGGCGCGGATCGCGTCCTCCGTGCCCCCGACCTTGACGATCGCGACCCCTTCGAGGTTGGCCTTCACCCCGCGCAGCGTGACCGCGCCGCGCACGGCGACCGGGATGTGCCGGGAGGAGAGGTCCAGGGTGAACCGCTGCTGCACGAACGGCACGACGAACACGCCGCCGCCGACCACGACCTTCTGGCCGCTGTTGTCGGTGAAGACGCGGCCCGTCTCCGGATCGGTGGACTTCTTGCCGCGCCGTCCCGTGACGATGAACGCCTCGCTCGGGCCGGCCACCTTGTAGCGGCTGACCACCACCAGCGCGAGCAGCACCAGGAGTACGACGACTCCCAGCACCGCGATGACGACAGGACTCATGACAACGCCCCCGATCACGGAGAGGAACAGAGAAGAACGAAGCAGAACCGAGAGGAACGGACGGGAACGGACGGGAACAGGCAGGAGGGCAGGGGGAGGTGGCAGGCCCGCTCAGCGCTCAGCGCTCAGCGGTCCGCCGGACGCACCGGTCGCACCACGACCGACGTCCCGGTCGGCACCGCCTCGACCCACACCTCGGTCCCCCGCGCCACCGGCTCCGCGCTGCGCGCCGCGCACTTCAGAGGCTGGCCGGCGAGCCGGAGCAGCACCTCGCCGTAGCCGTGCGCGGGGATGGCGGTCACGACCCTGCCGGACGTGCCGAGGAGGTCGTCCGTGCTGGGCGCGACGGCGGTCTGGTCGCGCATCAGCGCGCGGCTGAAGCGGTACGTCAGCCAGGCGGCCCCCACCCCGGCGACCGCGCCCGCCCCGGTGGCGCCCGCGGGCCCGGTCCAGCCGGTGCCGAGTGCGATGGCGCCACCGAAGCCGGTCATCGCCGTGAACCCGGCGACGACCGGCAGCGACAACCACCCCTCCAGGACGCCGTCCAGCGCTCCGTCGAACGCGCCGTCCAGCAGTCCGTCGAAGACCAGCGACAGGGCGAGCAGCACGACCCCCGTGACACCCAGTCCGAGAAACCAGGCCATGCGTGCCGTCCCCCTCTCGCCCGTCGCTGAGCTCCGGTGACAGGAATGGTCACACGGGGCCCCGGAGCGCGTCATTGCCGTACTCCGGCAATCTTTACGCGTCTTTAATGCCGCCCTCGCTCGCTCCGGGCACTCCCGGAACCACGCGCCGCGCCGGTACTGTCCTCTCTCACATGGGGAGCGTTCCGAATCAGGGCCGGGCGGGTGACGCGCACGCGCACATGGTGGTGTGCGGCGACGACGGGCTCGCGCACCGACTGGCCGCCGAACTGCGGGGTGTGTACCGCGAGCAGGTCACCCTCGTCGTCCCGCCCTCCGGCCGCCGGGTGCCCCAGCCGGTGGTCGGACGGGCCCGCGCGGCGGCGCTGCTGGACCGCGTGGTCAACGCGGCGGTCAACCGGGCGGGCAGCAACGAACAGGGCAACGGCCCGCAGGGGGGCGAGGGCGGACGGGGCGACGGCGGACGGGAACTGGAGGCCACCGAGCCCACCGACGAGGTGCTCATGGAGGCCGGGGTGGACCGCGCCACCGCGCTGGCCCTCGTGTACGACGACGACGAGACCAACATCCGCGCCGCCCTGACCGCCCGCCGGCTCAATCCCCGGCTGCGCCTGGTCCTGCGCCTGTACAACCGGCGCCTCGGCCAGCACATCGAGGAACTCCTGGACCAGAGCGCCGCGTTGGCGTCCGGCGGCGGTCAGGTATCCGGGCTCGGCGGCGTCGAGGCCTCGACGACCGTGCTGTCCGACGCCGACACCGCCGCGCCCGCGCTGGCGGCGACCGCGCTCGTCGGCACCAGCAAGGTCGTCGAGGCGGACGGACTGCTGCTGCGCGCGGTGGAACGGCAGCCGCCGCGCCCCGGTGAGGTGGCCGACCCGGGACTGTGCACCCTCGCGCTGCTGTCCGCGACGAGCAACGACCCGGCGGGGGCGGACGGTTCGGAGGACAGCGGCGAGCAGGGGCCGCGACTGCTTCCCGACGCGGCGGCGGTGGAGGCCGCCACCGGACGCGGCACCGTCGTCCTGGAGCAGGTCTCGTATTCCGGTCCGCCGCTGCCCACCGTGCGGGCCGGCGTGCCGCCCTTCGCGTCCCTGTTCTCGCGCCGGCTGCGGTGGTCGCTGGCCGGTCTGGCGGGCTGCGTGGTCGCACTCGCCGTGGCGCTCATGGTGGTCACCGGCGACCATCCGCTGCACGCGACATACGTGACGCTGCTCGACCTGTTCTCCATCAACGAGCCCGCGCACAACAAGGACACCGGCCGCCAGATCCTGCAACTGCTGTCCGGCTTCGTCGGGCTCCTGCTGCTGCCCGTGCTGCTGGCGGCCGTGCTCGAAGCCCTCGGGACCTTCCGCAGCGCCTCGGCACTGCGGAAGCCGCCGCGCGGGCTCGGTGGTCACGTCGTCCTGCTCGGTCTCGGCAAGATCGGCACGCGCGTGCTCACCCGGCTGCGGGAGATGGACATCCCCGTGGTGTGTGTCGAGGCCGACCCCGAGGCGCGCGGCATGGCGACCGCGCGGCGGCTGCGGGTGCCGGTGGTGCTCGGGGACGTCACCCAGGAGGGCGTCCTGGAGTCCGCCAAGGTCCATCGCGCCCACTCCCTGCTCGCGCTGACCAGCGTGGACACCACCAACCTGGAGGCCGTGCTGTACGCGCGCTCCGTACGGTCCGACCTGCGGGTGGTGCTGCGCCTGTACGACGACGACTTCGCGACCGCCGTGTACCGCACCCTGCGGGCCGCGCACCCCGGGGCGCTCACCCGGAGCCGCAGCGTGACCCATCTGGCCGCGCCCGCGTTCGCCGGGGCGATGATGGGCCGCCAGATCCTGGGCGCGATCCCCGTCGAGCGGCGGGTGCTGCTGTTCGCGGCCGTGGACGTGGGCGGGCATCCGCAGCTGGAGGGGAAGACGGTCGGTGAGGCCTTCCGGGCGGGGGCGTGGCGGGTGCTGGCGCTGGACGTCTCCGACGGGGGGCGGGTCGGGGACGCCGCGGGCGCCGGTCCCCAGGGGGTGCGGGAGTCCGGGCTGGTGTGGGAGCTGCCCGACACGTATGTCCTGCGGAGCGGGGACCGGGTGGTGCTGGCGGCCACTCGGCGGGGGCTGGCGG
>NZ_JAGMUE010000145.1:0-16527 GCF_019049165.1 Streptomyces sp. AC627_RSS907 | reverse complement strand
GATGTGCCGGGGACGGGTGTGCGGGGGGCGGATGCGCGGGGGGCAGATGTGCAGGGGGCGGACGTGCAGGGACGCCGCCTCCGAGACCGGCTCGGGTGACCGAGCCGGTCTCCGGTCAGCGCGCCCGCCTCCCGGGCCGCCGGGTCGGCCGCTACGGAGTGGGCGGCAAGTGCCTCGCCGCGAAGTCCAGTTCCAGACGGACCTGCTTGATGCGCTCGTCCACGACCAGTGACCCGTGCCCCGCGTCGTAGCGGTAGACCTCGTGGACCGCTCCCCTCGCCTCCAGGCGCTTGACGTAGTTCTCGACCTGGCGGATCGGGCAGCGCGGGTCGTTGACGCCGGCCGAGATGTAGACCGGGGCCTTGACCTGGTCGACGTAGGTCAGCGGGGAGGACGCCTCGAAGCGGTCGGGGACCTCTTCGGGGGTGCCGCCGAGGAGGGTGCGGTCCAGGGCCTTCAGGCCCTCCATCTCGTCGTGGTACGCGGTGACGTAGTCGGCGACCGGGACGGCGGCGATGCCCAGCGTCCAGGCCTCGGGCTGGGTGCCGAGGCCGAGGAGGGTGAGGTAACCGCCCCAGGAGCCGCCGGTGAGGACCAGCCGGTCGGGATCCGCGAGGCCCGAGGTGACCGCCCATTCCCGGACCGCCGCGATGTCCTCCAGCTCGATGAGACCCACCCGGTGCTTCAGGGCGTCGGTCCAGGCACGGCCGTATCCCGTGGAGCCCCGGTAGTTGACGCGGACCACCGCGTACCCGTGGTCGACCCAGGCGGCCGGGCCCGCCGCGAAGGCGTCGCTGTCGTGCCAGGTCGGGCCGCCGTGGATGTCGAAGACCGTCGGCAGCGGGCCGGTGGCGCCGGCCGGCTTCTGGACCAGGGCGTGGATGCGGCCGCCCGGGCCCTCCACCCACACGTCCTCCACCGGGACCGAACCCGGCGACTTCATGCCCGGCGGGTCCAGCACGATCCGGCCGGACGTGGAGCGGACCGTCGACGGCTCGGCGGCCGACGACCACAGGTACTCCACGCTGCCGTCCGGGCGGGCCGTCGCCCCGGAGACCGTGCCCGCGGGGGTCGGGATCTCCGACAGCTCGCGCTCGGCGAAGTCGTAGCGGAACAGCTCGCTGCGGGCCTCGAAGCCGTGCACGATCAGCAGTCCGCTGCCGTCCGGGTACCACTCGGCGCTCACGTCACCGGGCAGCTCCAGGCCGAGGTCCTTCTGCTCGCCCGTCGCCACGTCCCACACCAGGGGCTCCCAGCGGCCCCGGCGCTGGTGGCCGATGAGCAGGCGGGTGTCGCCGTCGACCGGCGCGAAGCCCAGCACCTCCAGGCCCAGCTCCTCCTGGCCGCCCTTCGTGTCGTCCAGCTCCGCGACCACCGTGCCGTCGGGGCGCAGGACGCGCAGCGCGGAGTGCATCGCGTCACCGTGCTCGGTGTGCTCGATCGCGATCAGCGTGCCGTCGTGCGAGATGTCGCCGACGCCCGCCGACTCGCGGTGCCGGTAGATCTCCGTCGGCGCCCCGCCCGCGCGCGCCAGGTGGATCGTCGTACCGTCCTCGTCGGTCGAGCGGCCGATCACCGCCGTGCGCCCGTCCCGGCCGAGGGCGAGGCCCGCCGGGTAGGAGGGGTCGAGGCCGGGGACGGCGAGCTCGTCCTCACCACCCGCGAAGGGCTGGCGGCGCCAGACGCCGAACTCGTCGCCGTCCTTGTCGTCGAACCACCAGATCCAGTCCCCGTCCGGTGAGAGCACTCCGTCCGTCGTGCCGTTGGGCCGGTCGGTCGCCTGGCGCTGTGTGCCGGTCGACCGGTCCCAGGCGTACAGCTCGTAGGTCCCCGTCGCGTTCGACACGAACAGGGAGCGGTCCGGCGCGTCCTCGGCCCAGTCGGGCAGCGAGACCCGCGGCGCCCGGAACCGCTTCTCCCAGTCCGGCATCCCCTCGCCCTGTCGGCCGTCCTGTCCCCGCCGCTGGTCCGACGACACGGACCCGTTGCTCTCAGTCATGGCCCCATACTGCCCCGACCGGGGCGACGACGCGCAGACCGGATCCCCAGCCTGTGGAAAACTTCCCCGGTCATCCCCTCGCCCTTCCCCCGTCCGTGCTCGTCCACAGCCCCGCGGCCGGATCACGCGGGTGCGCCCCGTACCGTGGAGGGCGTGTACCGGTTTCTGCTGACGCCCCGTTGGTGGGGGATCAACGTCTTCGTCGTCCTGGCCATCCCCTTCTGCATCTTCATGGGCTCCTGGCAGCTGGGCCGGTTCGAGGACCGCGTCCAGGACCACGAGGCCGCGACCAGCCACAGCGCGTCGGACCGGCGGGAGCCGGCCCGGCCGCTGGCCGACCTGCTGCCCGTCGACAAGGCGACCGTCGGCAAGCAGACCACCGTGACCGGCCGGTACGCCGACCAGTTGCTCGTTCCCGACCGGGAGCTGGACGACCGGCACGGCTACTACGTCCTCACGCTGCTGCGCACCGACACCGGCCGGGCGCTGCCCGTCGTGCGCGGCTGGCTGCCCGGCGACCCCGACCCGGCGAAGGCCCCGGCCCCGCCCACCGGCGAGGTCACCGTCACCGGAGCGCTGCAGGCGGCCGAGTCGCCCGGCAGCAACGGCGTCAGCGGGCGCTCGGGGTGGCCGGAGGGCCAGACCGGCGCGATCAACGCGGCGACGCTGCTGAACCTGGTGCCGTACGACGTCTACGACGCGTGGGTCACGCTCGACAAGGGCGACTCCGGGATGCGGGCGGTGCCCGTGAGCGCGCCGCAGAACACGGGGCTGGACCTGAAGGCGTTCCAGAACCTCGGCTACACCGCCGAGTGGTTCGCCTTCGTGGGCTTCGTGGTCTTCATGTGGTTCCGGCTGCTGCGCCGCGAGGTCGAACTCGCCCGGGACGCGGAACTGGGGCTGGCCCCGCAGGACGACCGGGACGAGCCGACCACCGGGACCGAGGAGGAGGCCGGGGACGAGCCGGACACCGGGACCGAGGAGGAGGCCGGGGACGGGGCCGAGCGGGAACCGCGTCCCAGCCCGTCCGGCGTCTGACGCCCGCGTCGCGACGGAGCTCGGTCCTCGCCGGCGCACCCGACGCCGGGTGCCTTACTCCTGCCCCGCCAGCACACCCGTCCAGTACACGGTCCCCGCACACGCGTCGGACACCGTGGCCGTCGCCGAACCCGAGCCGCCCTCCGGGGTGTACGTCACCGACACGCTCCCGTCGGCCGGGGCGTCCTCGGTGACGAGCTGGGTCGTGGTGCCGGCGTCGCCGCTGTCCGTGGTGCCGTCCGTGGCGGGGGTCTCACCGGTGGGCGAGGGGTCGGGCGAGGGACCGCCGGTGTCGCCCCCCGTCGTTCCGCCCGTGCTGCCGCCCGTGGTGGGACAGGTCTCCGAGGGCACCCACGCGAACCGCACCTCGTACGCGGAGCCCGGCGCCAGGGTCAGCGAGGTGACCTCCAGGGACGGGTCGGGCAGTCCGGCCGCGGCGTCCCCGGCCGCGTGCCGGGCGGTGCCGATCTTGGTGGGGTCCGCCGCTCCCTGCGGGGTGGCGACCACACTGCCGGCGCCGACCACGGTGCAGCCGTCCGAGGAGACGTTGGTGACGCTGAAGGAGCCGTAGACCACGCCCGTGGAGTCGGGCGCGGCGCTGCTCACGACGGCCGGGCCGAGCTGCTTCGCCGTACATGTGGTGACGTCGGGGACGGCACTGGCGGAGGGGTCGGCGCCGGGGGCCGTGCCCGTCACGGCGCCGCTCTCCTCGTCCTGGGGCTTCTTCTCGGGGGTGGCCTTGTCCTCGCCCTCGGACGCGCCCGCGGAGCCGGCGATGCCGCTCTGGCCGCCGGCGGGGTCCTTGCCCTGGGAGGTGCCGCCCTGCGCCTGCGAGGCGTGGCCGGCGACGGACGGGTCGGCACCCGGGCCGACGGAGTCGGAGACGTGCATGAGGGCCGGGACGGCGGTGCCGATGAAGAGGGCGGCGGCCGCCATGCCGACGGCGGCCTGCCGCTTACGGGCCCGCCGTGCGGGTACGGCACGCCGCAGGTGGTCCAGGGTGCCGTCCTTCGGCTCCACGTCCTGGACCGCGTCGCGCAGCATCCTGCGCAGGGCCAGCTCGTCGGTGTCGAGCCCGGGGAGCCCCTGGGCGGGCGGGGCCGGGGTGACGGAGGCCGGGGCGACGAGGGCCTGCGCGGCGGGGCCTTCGGCGGCGAAAGCCAGGGTGGCGGGGCCCTCAGCGCCGCGCCTTCGCGTGACGGTCCCCTCGGCGGCGGAAGCCGGGGTGGCGGAGCCCGGAACGGCTCGGCCCTGAACACCGGGGCCCTCGCTGCCGGAGCCCGGAGTGTCCGGACCCTCGCTGCCGGAGCCCGGAGTGTCCGGGCCCTCGGTCTCGGAGCCCGGAGCGTCGGGACCCTCGGCGCCGGAGCCCGGAGTGTCGGGGCCCTCGGTCTCCGAGCCCGGAGTGTCAGGGCCCTCGGTGGCGGGGCCCTGAGTATCGGAACCCTCTGTGTCGGGGGCCTCGGTGTCGGGGCCCTGGTCGGCGGGGCCGTGGTTCACAGTTCCCTTCCCAGCGTGCGTGTGCTTCGGCGGTTCTTGCCCGGTGGGCCCGGTCGGGACCTCGCGCCGCGCCTGGTCGGCGTCGCTCATGCCGGTGCCTCCATGGCCACCCTGAGCGCCGCGATGCCGCGCGACCCGTACGCCTTGACCGAGCCCAGGGATATGCCGAGCGTCTCGGCGACCTGGGCCTCGGTCATGTCGGCGAAGTAGCGCAGGACCAGGACCTCGCGCTGGCGGCGCTGGAGCCCCTTCATGGCCTTGATCAGGGAGTCCCGCTCCAACTGGTCGTAGGCCCCCTCCTCCGCACTCGCCATGTCCGGCATGGGCTTGGAGAGCAGCTTGAGACCGAGGATGCGGCGGCGCAACGCCGAGCGCGAGAGGTTGACGACGGTCTGCCGCAGGTACGCCAGCGTCTTCTCGGGGTCACGGACGCGTTTGCGCGCCGAGTGGACGCGGATGAACGCCTCCTGGACGACGTCCTCGCAGGAGGCGGTGTCGTCCAGGAGCAGGGCGGCGAGGCCGAGCAGCGACCGGTAGTGCGCCCGGTACGTCTCGGTGAGGTGGTCGACGGTCGTGCCCGCCGCCACGGCGTCCTCAGCGCCGTCGCGCTGGTTCGGTATGCGGGCCGGCCGCGCTGCGGGCATGGGCGCGATCACCGGCATGCCACCGGCCGGACCGGCCACACGGGGGCGGACAGGCCGGACGGGCCGGACGGGCGGCCGCAGAGCGGTGCCGCGCGTCGCCGCGGTGAATTCGAGTACCTCTGCCACGCCAGTTGGACACGCCCACCCCCGTGAGGGTTGTACGTGCCGGGCGTCACGTTCCCGCGTCTGCCGGGCAGCCACCCGACCGACAATGCGTCATAGGCCCTCATCGTCCCGCTCTTCCCTTATGTCCATGTGAACGGGCGTCCCCACGCCCGCCGTCGGCGTCCCCACGCCGACCCGCGGCCCCGCGCCCCGAAGAGGTGACCGCAAAGACGCTCCCCGCCCTGCGCACGGTTGCGGAGGGCGGGGAGGAAATCCTCTGATGCCACGGGTGCCCGGTACAAGTGGTCCGGACTGACTTCCGAATCACATCTCGTTCACGGATCTTACAAAGGAACCCCACAGTGGCCAGGGCGTTTTCGTTCCGTGACCGGGTTCAGCCGAATTCGGCCGCCACCAGCTCCGCGATCTGCGCGGTGTTCAGCGCGGCGCCCTTGCGCAGGTTGTCCCCGCAGACGAAGAGTTCGAGCGCCGTCGGGTCGTCCAGCGCCCGCCGTACCCGGCCCACCCAGGTCGGGTCGGTGCCGACCACGTCGGCGGGGGTCGGGAACTCCCCGGCGGCCGGGTTGTCGAAGAGGACGACGCCGGGCGCGGTGGCCAGGATCTCCCGCGCCTTGTCGACCGTCACCTCGCCCTCGAAGCGGGCGTGGACGGTCAGGGAGTGCGTGGTGACCACCGGCACCCGTACGCACGTCACGGCTACCGGAAGCCGCGGCAGCCCGAGGATCTTGCGGGACTCGTCCCGCACCTTCATCTCCTCCGACGACCAGCCGTCCTCCCGCAACGAACCGGCCCACGGTACGACGTTCAGCGCGACCGGCTCCGGGAACGGCCCGGTGTCGTCACCGACGGCCCGCCGCACGTCACCGGGGCTGGTCCCCAGCTCCGTACCGGCCACCAGGGACAGCTGCCGGCGCAGCGTCTCCACGCCGTCCCGGCCGGCTCCGCTCACCGCCTGGTACGAGGAGACGACCAGCTCGCGCAGCCCGAACTCGGCGTGCAGCGCGCCCAGGGCCACGATCATGGACAGCGTCGTGCAGTCGGGGTTGGCGACGATCCCGCGCGGCCGCATCCGGACCGCGTGCGGATTGACCTCGGGCACGACGAGCGGCACGTCCGGGTCCATCCGGAACGCGCCGGAGTTGTCGACCACCACCACGCCCTTGGTGGCGGCGACCGGCGCCCACTGCGCGGAGACCTCGTCGGGTACGTCGAACATGGCGACGTCGACCCCGTCGAAGGCCTCCTCGGTGAGCGCCACCACCTCGACCTCCTCGCCGCGCACGGCCAGCTTGCGGCCGGCCGAGCGCGGTGAGGCGATCAGGCGGATGTCGCCCCAGACGTCCGCGTGCTGGGACAGGATCTGGAGCATGACCGAGCCGACGGCACCGGTCGCTCCCACGACGGCGAGCGTGGGCCGCCCGGCGCGCCCGGCGAGAGCGGACCCGTCGGCCCGTCCGGTGTCGGACATCAGCGCCCGGTGCCTCCGTAGACGACGGCCTCGTCGCTGTCGGAGTCGAGCCCGAAGGCGGTGTGCACGGCGCGCACGGCCTCGTTCACGTCGTCCTTGCGGGTGACGACCGAGATGCGGATCTCGGAGGTCGAGATCAGCTCGATGTTCACGCCGGCCTCGGAGAGCGCGGTGAAGAAGTCGGCGGTGACCCCGGGGTTGGTCTTCATCCCCGCACCCACCAGCGAGATCTTCCCGATCTGGTCGTCGTAGCGCAGGGAGTCGAAGCCGATGCCGGAGCGGTTCTTCTCCAGCGCGTCGATGGCCTTGCGTCCCTCGCTCTTGGGCAGGGTGAAGGAGATGTCCGTCAGGCCCGTGGAGGCGGCGGACACGTTCTGCACGACCATGTCGATGTTGACCTGGGCGTCGGCGATCGCCCGGAAGATCGCGGCCGCCTCGCCCGGCTTGTCCGGCACACCGACGACCGTGACCTTGGCCTCGGAGGTGTCGTGCGCGACACCGGAGATCATGGCCTGCTCCACGTGCTTTTCCCCTTGCTTGATCGGCTCGCTGCTGACCCACGTGCCCTGCAGTCCACTGAAGCTGGAGCGGACGTGGATCGGGATGTTGTACCGGCGGGCGTACTCCACACAGCGATGGAGGAGCACCTTGGAACCGGAGGCCGCGAGCTCCAGCATGTCCTCGAAGGAGATCCAGTCGATCTTCTTCGCCTTGCTCACCACGCGCGGGTCGGCGGTGAAGACGCCGTCGACGTCGGTGTAGATCTCACAGACGTCCGCGTCGAGCGCGGCGGCGAGGGCGACGGCCGTGGTGTCGGAACCGCCACGCCCCAGCGTGGTGATGTCCTTGCTGTCCTGGCTGACGCCCTGGAATCCGGCCACGATGGCGATGTTGCCCTCGTCCACCGAGGTGCGGATGCGGCCCGGCGTCACGTCGATGATCCGGGCTTTGTTGTGGACCGAGTCGGTGATGACACCTGCCTGGCTGCCCGTGAACGACTGGGCCTCGTGACCCAGGTTTTTGATCGCCATGGCCAGCAGGGCCATGGAGATACGCTCTCCGGCGGTCAGCAGCATGTCGAGCTCGCGCCCGGCAGGGATCGGGGAAACCTGCTCGGCGAGATCGATCAGCTCGTCCGTCGTGTCGCCCATCGCGGAAACGACGGCGACCACCTGGTTGCCGTTCTTCTTCGCTTCCACGATCCGCTTGGCGACGCGCTTGATGCCCTCGGCATCGGCTACGGAGGAGCCTCCGTACTTCTGCACGACAAGGCCCACGTGCGCTCCTCGCTCAATCCGTCTCTTTCCGCACGTACGTATATGTACTGCGGTCGGCTCATTCTATCGAGCGCCCGAATTTCCCCCCTGCGATACCGCATGGTGAGACTTCCGTCCGCCCGTCGCTCGGGGTGGCTCATGCCCAGGTGGGGGCCGGTCACTCGGGAAAGTGCGGCGAGTCACACGTTCACAAGTGGCTTCCCTCCCTGTGGAACCTGCGGAAGGAGCGGCCGGTCGAACGGGCAACCCTTGGGACCGGTGGTGAGTCTGACGCCCGTGGCGCGCGGTGCGCCACGTCTTGGGGAGGATCACCGCTTTGTCTCACGCACGTCCGGCACGCAGACGACTCGCCGTCGCCGTCACCGCCGCTCTCGCCGTCACCGCCGGATTGACCGGCACGATCGCCCCGGCCCAGGCCGCGCCCCCGGCACCGGGCTCCGCTACGGCCCGGCAGGCTGCGGCCGAGTCCGTCGCGGCGTTCCCGGTCGGCCAGGAGTTCACAAGCGTGACCGCGTCCGGCTACGTGGTCAGGGATCTGGCCACAGGCACCAGGTCCTGGGTGCGGGCCTCGGACGGGGCTGTGACCGAGCTGGGTAAGGACCCCGTACGGGCCACCGGGCACGGGGACCTGCTGGCGGTGATCGGCGACCACACGGTCGAGGTGCGGGACCTGGCCACCGGTCGGACGGTGCTGAGCGTCCCCACCGAGCCGACCGACGGTGTCGACTACGCCGGCGCCGCGGGCCAGGCCGTCTTCACCACGAACAGGGACGCACCGGCCGGCTCCGAACTGTGGATGCACACCACGGACGGCGCGACAGTACCGGTGACCGGCCTCCCTGACGGCGCGCGCAACTACATCGTCACGAACAGCACGTCCACGAATGCTCTGGTCAAGTACGTGACCGGCGCCTCGGACAGGCATCTGGGACTGATGGACGTCACCACCGGCACCGTGACGGAGCCCGACCTCTGGGACGTGACCGCCGAAAACGGTGACGTCGCTCTCTCCGCGACTCATGTCGCCTGGGTCGAGCGCGACGATACGCATACCAGTGTGGTGGTCCGCGATCGCGGCACGGGGGAGACCCAGCGAGTTTCGGTGGGTGACGCCTCGCCCTCGGACTTCGAGATCGGCCTTCAGGGCGACTACCTGACTTACAGCAAGAAGGGCGGCCTCACCGCCGAAACGACGGACCCGCTGAACGCCCTGACCGCCTACAGCCTCAAGGACGGGACCACCGCCAAGCTCTTGGACCACCTCATCTCGGCGGACACATCTCCTTTCGGCACGCTCTACGTCCGCGGCGGGACTGTCGCAAAGGGCGAGGGGATCTACCGCGTCGCCCCCGGCCCGGATGGCACCGCCCCGACCGCGACACTCGTTGCGAGCACCGGCGAGCCGACCGAGCTCGCCCTCGGCCGGTACACCATCCTCCCGGTGATCGACCTCAGCTACGGCACTTCTGCGTCCATGGTCTGGAACTTGTCGCGGGGCAATGCCGAGATGAAGGTGACCCTGCGGCACGTTCGCACCGGAAAGACCGCCGAGTTCACCTTGGGGCCCAGGCGGTCACGGAGGTACAGCATCGCCTGGATGGGCGACCTCGACCGAGGGTCCTTGAGCGCCTACAACGGCGACTACACATGGGAGGTCTCGGCCCGGCCGATCAACGGCATCGGCCCGGTACTGACCCGGACCGGTACCTTCACGGTGGTCCGCAAACGGACCGTTCCGCACGACTTCAACGACAACGGCAGCCCGGATCTTCTGGCGCGGGACTCTTCCGGCCACCTGTGGCGCGAGGACTCGCACTTCTCCGACGGCGTACTGAACCATACGAGCACCGGTAGCGCCCTCGTCGGCGGCGGCTGGAACATCTACGACCGGATCGAAGCGGCCGCCAACCTCGGCGGCGCCACGACGTGCGACCTGGTCGCCCGCGACAAGAACGGCGTGCTCTGGCTCTACCTCGGCAAGACTGACGGCACCTTCGACACCCGCACCCGCATCGGCGGCGGCTGGGGCGTCTACGACAAGATCGCCGCGGGCAGCGACCTCACCAATGACGGCAAGCCCGACCTCCTGGCCACCGACAAGAGCGGCGTCCTGTGGCTCTACAAGGGCACCGGCAACTGGCGTGCCCCCTTCGCCGGCCGTACCTGGGTCGGCGAAGGCTGGGAGATCTACAACCAGCTCACCGCGATCGGCGGCGCCACCGGCGGAGACCTGGTCGCCCGCGACAAGGCCGGCGTCCTGTGGCATTACCGCGGCTTGGGCGACGGCACCTTCGACACCCGCACTCGCATCGGCGGCGGCTGGAACGCCTACCAGGAAACCGTCGGCATCGGCGACGCCAACCAGGACGGGCAAAGCGACCTGTTCGCCTACGGCAGCGACGGCACAAGTTACTTCTACGCGGGCACCGGTGACTGGCACGTTCCCTTCGCCCCTCGCAAGGTCTCCACCCTGTTCCCGGCGCAGAAGAACGTCACGTCGGTTTCCTGATCGGTCACGGACCGGCCCGGGGACACCCTCGGGCCGGGCTCGGTCCCATGTAGATCCCGCTGTGATTGCCGTCAGGCACCGGCTTGACCTGGAAATGCAGGGCCCGCCACCGCATGGTGTTGTCCTCGACGGTGATGTGTTCCTTGATCCAGCGCAGGTGGCCGGCCTCGGTGATGCGGGTCAGTGACGAGCGCATCGCCTGCTGGCCGTAGCGGGGGTGCTCCGCCGCGAGCACCTTGTGGCCCATGGCGTGGCCGGTGTCGAGGTGATCGATGAAGACGGCGACCTCGGCGTCACGCGGGAGCAGATGTGCGAAGTCCGGGTCCGCGTGCGGGCTTTCGTCACCTGCGGGGCGCTTCCCGTAGCCCGAATGGGCCATGGGGTGGGACGGGGAGGGGAGGGCGGGGCTAGGGTTGGCGTAAGCCACGGGCGAAGTCTCGATTCGTTCCGTAGGTCAGGCCCCGGAGTTGGTGTTGGCGCACCGCCGGGGCCGACTCATGTGCCGGTCGTTTGCCGCGAACCTAGAGCGGCTTAACTCAGCGGCGCAAGCTGATCACGGAACGTCACTCTTACGAGGTACACCACCTCAACTCACGTCCCAGCTTGGTTGGTTGGTTATGTCAACCAGCCCGGAAAACCCAGGGAAGAGCTCGGGTCCCGGGGCTCAAGCTCCGGGCTGAACTGCGGCGATGAACGCCGACCAGGCGGGGGCGGAGACGTGGAGTTCGGGACCGGTCGGTGCGGTCTTGGAGTCGCGGATGTGGATGGTGGGGGCGAGGGCGACTTCGAGGCAGGCGCCGCCTTCATTGTCGCTGTAGCTGGACTTGAACCACTTCCGCTGGTCACTCACGGCGATCCACCATCCCCTCGATGAAGCGGGCCGACTCAGCCGGGCTGAGAGCCTGCGCGCGGATCATGCTAAGCCGCTCGGACACGCGACTGACAACCCCCGGTTCGGTCGACAGTTCGCTGGCGAACGGGCCCTCGGTGAAGGCGCATCGCTCGTGGTCGGGCGACTCCAGGAGCACCATCGGCCCCATGATCGCGTCGCTGATGACACGTTCGAACGGCAGCACCTGGAGCACGACGTTTCTGAGGACCGACGCTTCCAACAGGCGGTTCATTTGCTCGGCGTCCACCATAGGGTTGCGCAGCACAGCCTCGTACAGGACGAAGTTCAAGGACACCGGCGGCTTCCGCTCCGTGAGGATGTCCTGCCGCTCCATGCGTGCCGCGATGCGCTGCTCCACCGTTTCCTGGTCCAGCGGCGGGTGCCGGTTTTCGATCAGCGACCGGGCATAGCGCTCCGTCTGCAACAAGCCGGGGACCAGGGCGAGTTCGTACCAGTAGAGGCTGATCGCCTCCCTCTCTCGCTCCATGAAGTCCTGCGCACGTGCCGGGAACTTCTCCCGCTGGAGGTAGTCCTTCGCCGCGCTCAACAGCCCTTCCGCCCGGCACAGCTCGTCGGCGACGTCGAGCACGCGCGGCGTCGGCATCCGTACGCCCTGCTCCATCGACTTGATGGTGTCCGGCGAGTAGTTCGCCGCCTCCGCCAGTTGCTCGCGGCTCACATTGGCCTTCGTGCGCCAGCGTTTCATCTGGTTGCCGCCGTAGCGCCAGGCCGCGGGCGGCTGGGAGTTGTACTGGCCGGACACGGCACGCACCTCCAATGGATACACCCCGGCGTGTATCGCCTCAGTCGCTACCGAGCGTAGCGCCGAGGGCGGCAGCGTGTGACCATGACGAACGCACTTCACCGCCCGGCGTGGGTCCCGGTCGCCGGACACCAACTGCACGTCGCGGGCGTGCACTTCGACGCCGTACGGATCGACGGAATCCATGGGGAGCTGGTCGCCGACTGGCTCGTCGAGGCGACGGACGAGGACGCGGGGCCCATCGTGTGCGAGGCGGGCGGGGGGCGGTGGGTGTACTTCCTGCTGGCACCCGGGGAGATCTCGGCGTACGACTGGCCGCGTGGTGTCCAGCAGTTGGGCGGTGGACGGCGGACACGGACCGTCACCTACGTCGGCATCCCGGCGTTGGAGGGCAACACGTGGCCGCTGCGCTGGTACAGCGGGCCGACGGCGACCGCGCCGTACGTGAGCGCGGCGAGACTCCTTGCGGCACTGGGAACCGGGAGATGAGGAGTCACTGCGTCCCCAAGCAGCACCCCCACCCGCACAACGTGAACACCTGGCTCTCCACTGTCCTCACAGCACTCATCTGAGCACCCCGGGGACACTTCCTCGCCATCTGTTCACGCTTTCAGCGCGGCACCTGCCCCCAGCCCGCCGGAACGGGACCGCATCACTTGACCGGGCGGAGGCCCAGCGGGCCGGCGATTTCCTGGGCCATGACGCGGCCGGCCTCCGTTTCCAGGGCCTCGTCGCCGAGGTCCTGGTCGGTGTCGAGGCCGTCCAGTTCCTCCAGGGGCTGGTTCAGGCGGACGTGGGCGACGACCGACTGGAGGGCCCGCAGGGTCGCGGAGGCCGTGGAGCCCCAGTTGGAGAAGTAGGAGAACTGCCACCACCACAGGGCCTCCGTGGTGCGACCCGCCTTGTAGTGGGCCATGCCGTGGCGGAGGTCGGTGATGACGTCGGTCAGGTCGTCGGAGATACGGGCCGGGACCGGGGCCTTGCGAGGTTCGTAGGGGTCGAAGACCTCGGAGTAGACGTCGATCGGCTCGAGGATGCGGGCCAGGTTCTCGCGGAGGTCGTCCACGTCCAGCTCGGGCCCCGGATCGGGCTCGTAGCGGTCGTCGGGGACGATGTCCTCGTGGGCGCCCAGGCGGCCGCCGGCCAGCATGAGCTGGGACACCTCCAGGAGGAGGAAGGGGACCGCCGAGTCCGGTTCGTCGCCCTTGGCGACCTCCGTGACGGCGACCAGGAAGCTCTCGATCTGGTCCGCGATCTGGACCGCGAAGTCGTCGGGGTTCTGGTTGGTCGCGTGCAGCGTGGCGTCAGACATCTAGGAGTCGTCTCCCCTCGAAGGCGCGGCCGAGGGTCACCTCGTCCGCGTATTCCAGGTCGCCGCCCACCGGGAGGCCGCTGGCCAGGCGGGTGACCTTGAGGCCCATGGGCTTGATCATGCGGGCGAGGTACGTGGCCGTGGCCTCGCCTTCCAGATTCGGGTCCGTGGCCAGGATGAGTTCCGTGACGGTGCCGTCCGCCAGACGGGCGAGCAGTTCACGGATGCGGAGGTCGTCGGGGCCGACTCCGTCGATCGGGCTGATCGCGCCACCGAGCACGTGGTACCGGCCGCGGAACTCGCGGGTGCGCTCGATGGCCACGACGTCCTTCGGTTCCTCCACGACGCAGATGACCGCCGGATCGCGGCGCGGGTCGCGGCAGATGTTGCACTGCTCCTCCTGCGCGACGTTCCCGCAGGTCGCGCAGAAGCGGACCTTGGCCTTCACTTCCATGAGGGCCTGGGCGAGCCGCCGTACGTCGGTCGGTTCCGCCTGGAGGATGTGGAAGGCGATCCGCTGCGCGCTCTTGGGACCGACGCCGGGCAGCCGCCCCAGCTCGTCGATGAGGTCCTGGACCACGCCTTCGTACAACGGACTGCCGTCCTTCCTGAGCTTCGTGCACTACGTACGGTAGAGGGCTTCGGCCGGTCTGAGAAAGCCTGGGAAAGCCTGGGAAAGGCCGACTCAGAACGGCAGGCCGGGGATGCCGCTGCCGCCCAGGCCCTGGGCGAGGGGGCCCAGCTTCTGCTGCTGGAGGTTCTGCGCGTTCTCGTTGGCCGCCTGGACCGCCGCGACGATCAGGTCGGCGAGGGTCTCGGTGTCCTCCGGGTCCACCGCCTTGGGGTCGATCCGGAGGCCGCGCAGCTCGCCGGAGCCGGTGACGGTGGCCTTCACCAGGCCGCCGCCCGCCTGCCCGTCGACCTCGGTCCTCGCCAGTTCCTCCTGGGCCTGGGCGAGGTCCTGCTGCATCTTCTGGGCCTGCTGAAGCAGCTGCTGCATGTTGGGCTGGCCACCACCGGGGATCACGTTCAGCTCCTATCGCTACGGGTTTTCCCGTTCGGCACGAGCCTACGTGGTCCGCGCGGCCCGTGCCCCAGCACTCTTTCGGGTGAAGCTGCGGTGAGCCCTATACCTGATCAAGGCCCTCTTCCGGGCGGAAAAGAGTCCAAAGCCGGGTCTTCGCCACCCATTGGGCGCTAGGAAGGAGGGAGGGTTCGGCGTGTCAGCCTCGTCACGTGATCGTTCTGAGGTCTTCACGGGCGGTGATCAGTAGGGAGTGCGGGTGGGTCAGCCGGAGATGCAGCCCGAGGGGCCGCCGCACGACGGGCGGGGCGGCGAGGGGGCGGCCGGGCTGCGGCCGGGGGACCTGACCGGGCGGGCGTTCCCGCTCGGCGACTGGGCCCGGCCCGCCGAGCGGCTGGACGAGCTGTACCGGTGGGTGGAGCGGGGCGCTCTGGAGACGGCCGCCTGGTACCTGGCGGACCGGGTGTGGAAGCGGCGGGGCGCACGGCTGCTGCGGAGCGGGGCCGCCGCGGGGGCGGTCGCCGGGGCCGCGCTGCCGTTGCTGGACCTGACCGGAGTGGTCGGCGGCGTCGCGCCCTGGGGGTACCTGGCGCTGCTGCTCGGGGTGGCGTGCGTGGCCGGGGACCGGTACTTCGGGGTCACGTCCGGGTGGATGAGGGACGTGGCGACCGCTCAGGCGGTGCAGCGGCGGCTCCAGGCCCTCCAGTTCGACTGGGCGTCGGAGAGCGTCCGGGAGGTGCTGGGGCCGGCGGACGGCACGGCGAGCGAGGCGGCCGAGCGGTGCCTGACGGTGCTGCGGCGGTTCTCGGAGGACGTGACGGAGCTGGTTCGGGCCGAGACGGCGGACTGGATGGTGGACTTCCGGACGGGGTCGGCGCCGTCGGGGTTGCGCTCGGTGGCGTCGGGTGGGGCACGGTCGGAGACGGAAGCGGGGGCCGGGGGGCCGGGGCGGTACTCGGTACCGCCGAGCGGGGCTCGGCCGAACATGCCGCGACAGCGGCCGCCGGAGCCGCGGTGACCTGCGGTGGGCCGCGGTGGGCTGCGGTGGGTGATGTGATCCGGGGTTGCCCGGGCGTGCGGCGTGGGTGTCGGCCGGGAACGGGTCGCGCTGCCCGGCGCCGCGGGGTGCCGCAGGCACTGGGGGAGGCACGACTGCCCGCGGCTCCGTAGGCGCGGCCGGGTGGTTACTGGCGGGTGTAGGCCAGGTCTTCGCCGGTGGACGTGTTCGTGCGTTCCAGGGTGCCGTTCGGCAGGAGGGTGACCACCGTGGGTTCGCCCGGGGTGCAGGACGCGGGTGGGCCGGCCGTCACCGTGGAGGGGCCCAGACGCAGGGGGCCGTCGGGGCCCGGGGCGGTGGTCAGGTCGGCCTCGAAGACGCAGTGGTAGGTGCCGCTCCCGGCGGGGCCGTCGGCGACGAGGGACAGGACCGTGTCACCCACCTCGCCCTGCCGGATGGTCAGCTCCCGGGTGTGCACGCCGGACGCGTTGTCGATGGTCGTGGCCCAGGTGCCGAGGTACGCCGTCGGGACCGTGCCGTCCTCGGGCGTGGACGGCGCGGGCGTGGCCGGCCGGCCGGACCCGGTCGTCGGGGCCGAGCCGTCCGTCGTGGGGCCCGGGTTCCGGGACACGCCGGCGGTGGGGGTGCGCGTGGGGTCGTCACTCGCCCGGCCGGTGTCACCGTCCCCGCTCAACAGGGCGTAGACCGAGCCTCCGGCGCCCAGCGCGACGACGAGGGCGACCACGATCAGCAGCGCGGTGGAGCGGCCCCTCCGGGGCGGCGGCTCGGGTTCACCCCCGCCATACGGGCCCCCGCCGTACGGGCCCCCGCCGTACGGGCCCCCGCCGTACGGGCCCCCGCTGTACGGGCCCCCGCCGTACGGCGTGGTCGCACCGGGGCCGCCGTACAGGTGGTACGCAGGCGGCGTCCCCTGCGTCCCCTGCGTACCGGGGGCCGGGGGCCAGGCCGGGGCGGCGG
>NZ_JAGMUE010001423.1:0-625 GCF_019049165.1 Streptomyces sp. AC627_RSS907 | reverse complement strand
GGGCTGACGGGGCCGGCCGTACCGATGCGACCGGCCGGGCCGCCGCTTCGGTAGACACCCCCACCTCCGTGTTCGGCACCCTCCGACCCAGGGAAGCCGGCGACGCGCCGGCCGGCGAGCGCGCCGGCGCCCGCCCCGGCAAGGGCGAGGGCGAGAGCAAGGCCGAGGGGAAGGCCGCGGGCAAGGACGACGCCGCGGGCGAGGCCAAGGGCAAGGGTGCGGGCAAGGGCGTGGGCCCGGCGGGTGATGCCGTCGACCGCCCGACGACCGCGTTCAAGGCGCTGCGCCCCTCCGACCTGCCGCGCGACGCCGGCGCCACGGCGGGCGGCAAGGGCAAGGGCGCGGGACGAGGCCAGGAGCCGGCGAGCGCCGAGCGGACCAGCCAGTTCGTGCCGCTGAAGTCCGCCGACGAACGGCCGGCGAAGCCGGCGGCCGGCGCGCGGCCCGCCGCCGCGACCGGCGCTGGAACGCCGCCCGTGACCGAGCGCACCGCGCAGCAGCCCGTGCTGGACCTGCCGGCCGGCGCGGCCACCGGCGCCACGGCCAAGGGCGCCACGTCGACCGGCGAGTCCGAGCGGCCCGCCGGCCCGCCGGCGCCGCTCGACCTGATGGCGCAGCTCACCAA
>NZ_JAGMUE010001422.1:0-791 GCF_019049165.1 Streptomyces sp. AC627_RSS907 | reverse complement strand
CCGCGCGGCTGCACCAGGTGATACGGCCCGAGCCCGGGCCTGGGACCCGGTCTGAGACCGTGCCCACACCCATACCCACACCCGCGTCCACTCCTGCGTCTACGCCTACGTCAGCGTCCACGCCCGCCTTCCCGTCAGTGACCGCGTCTGAGCGGGGTGGCCCGGCGTCCGGCGCGTAGCCGCGCGCCGGGTGGTCAGGTGCCGGGGCCAGGCCGGTCGGCGGAGGTCGGCCCGACGTCGTGTCGGGGCCGATCAGCGGGCGGCGAAGGGCTGGTCCGTCGGGACGATGTCCCGGCCCAGGGGGGTCAGCGAGACCGGGATCAGCTTGAAGTTGGCCACGCCCAGCGGGATGCCGATGATCGTGACGCAGAGCAGGAGGCCCGTCACGACGTGGCTGAGCGCGAGCCACCAGCCGGCGAGGAGCAGCCAGAGGACGTTGCCGACGCAGGACGGGGCGCCGGCGTCGCGTCGCTCGACGGCGGTGTAGCCGAAGGGCCACAGCGCGAAGCGGGCGATGCGGAAGGAGGCGATGCCGAAGGGGATGCCGATGATCGTGATGCACAGGATGAGGCCCGCCAGGACGTACGCGCAGGCCAACCAGAAGCCGGACAGGACCAGCCAGATGACGTTCAGGATCGTCTTCATCGGGTTAGTGTCCCGCCATTTTCTCGAGGCGGCTGATGCGCTCCGCCATGGGTGGGTGGGTGGAGAAGAGCTTGGCCATGCCGGCGCCCGGGCGGAAGGGGTTCGCGATCATCATGTGGCTCGCGGTCTCCAGCCGTGGCTCCGGC
>NZ_JAGMUE010001421.1:0-618 GCF_019049165.1 Streptomyces sp. AC627_RSS907 | reverse complement strand
CCACCCGCCGGTTCGGGTTCGGCCGGCCGGCCCGGTCGGCCCGGCGGGGGAGGCCGGGGTGCTCGACCGGCCCTCGGGCAATGACTTCGCAATATCGGCGCTTGCTTGGAGTGCACTCCAACTCTCTAGCGTTGAAGACGCCGCGAGGGACAGGCAACCTGCGAAGGGTGGACGGCATGACCGTGACGGACAGCGCATACGCCACGACGGCTCCCGCAGCCGCGGTGACGACGTGTGCGCAGCCGCTGGTACATCCACGGCCGACCGGCCAGGACCGCTACACGATCAGCGAGGTCGTCGCCGCGACCGGGCTCAGCGCGCACACGCTGCGCTGGTACGAGCGGATCGGCCTGATGCCACACGTGGACCGGTCGCACACCGGCCAGCGCCGCTACAGCAACCGGGACCTGAACTGGCTCGACCTGGTCGGCAAGCTCCGACTGACCGGCATGCCGGTCGCGGACATGGTCCGCTACGCCGAACTGGTCCGCGCCGGCGAGCACACCTTCCCCGAACGCGAGGAACTGCTCACCGCGCACCGGGAGGACGTACGGCGCCGCATCGCCGAACTGCAGGGCACCCTCGCGATCCTCGACCACAAGATCGACATCTACGCTG
>NZ_JAGMUE010001420.1:0-564 GCF_019049165.1 Streptomyces sp. AC627_RSS907 | reverse complement strand
CGGCCACCATCAGCACCGCCTCGGGGATCACCGGGTTGACCTTGCCCGGCATGATCGAGGAGCCCGGCTGGAGGTCGGGCAGCGCGATCTCGGCGAGCCCGGTGCGCGGCCCGGAGGCCATCCACCGCAGGTCGTTGCAGATCTTGGTGAGGCCGACCGCGATGGTCCGCAACTGGCCGGAGGTCTCCACCAGGGCGTCGCGCGCCCCCTGCGCCTCGAAGTGGTTCCTGGCCTCGCTCAGCGGCAGCCCGGTGGCGCGGGCCACCTCGGCGATGACGGCCGCCGAGAAGCCGGGCGGGGTGTTGATGCCGGTGCCCACGGCCGTGCCGCCGAGCGGGAGTTCGGCCAGCCGTGGCAGCGCGCTGCGCAACCGCTCCACGCCGTAGCGCACCTGCGCCGCGTAGCCCCCGAACTCCTGGCCGAGGGTGACCGGGGTGGCGTCCATCAGGTGCGTACGCCCCGACTTCACCACGTGGGCGAACTCCTGCGCCTTGCGTTCCAGCGCCTCGGCGAGGTGGTCGAGCGCCGGGATCAGGTCGGCGGTGACGGCCGCGGTGGCGGCGA
>NZ_JAGMUE010001419.1:0-636 GCF_019049165.1 Streptomyces sp. AC627_RSS907 | reverse complement strand
GCACCGGAGCGGGCAGCAGGGCCAGCAGCAGAAAGGCCCACAGCGTCGTACGGCGCGCGCGGCGCACGCGCCCGCCGCGGCGAGGAGCGCTCCGGCGGACGCCGCCGCGCCGGCGCTCGTTGGTGTCGCACGGGCCGGTCGAGCCGTACGCACCGGTGGTGTCGTACGAGGTGGGGGCTGACGAGGTGGGGGCTGAAAAGGTGTCGGCTGGGCGCGCCTCGTGCGGAGGCTGAGTGGATGGGGATTGCTGAGATCTACCGCCTCTAGCGGGGTCTGCGTGAAGTTCTGACGCCATACTCGGACCTGCCCTTCGAAGGCATCTGGACATCAAGACATCCCACGTCCCATGTGCGCTGCGCAGAAGTTACTTCTCTCCCGACTACCCCCACAAGAACCGCGCGCCGCGCGGGCTTCACTCGCTCAGGGGAACCAAGAACGCATGGTCGAAGCCGCGGGACGGCGCCGCCCCACGCCGCGCGCCAGCCTCACCCGCCCCCTCCGCCGGCCGCACCCGCTGCCACCCGGCTTCCCCTGCGCCGCCCGCGAACTGACGCCGAGTCGGCCACGTCTCGCCACCCCGGCGCGCGCCACGCCCGCCGCGCCGGCGCGCGGTCCGCCCCTGGCACGCCCCCACTG
>NZ_JAGMUE010001418.1:0-696 GCF_019049165.1 Streptomyces sp. AC627_RSS907 | reverse complement strand
GCGCAGCACCGACAAGCCGGGCTACAAGCTGAGCATGGACTCCTGGGACGGTTACCCGGCCTCCCGCGAGCGGGTGCTCGCCGGTGCCGAGTCCGCGGGCGTGGACAACCTGGTGGTCCTCACCGGCGACGTGCACGTGCACTACGCGTTCGACATCAAGCGCGACTTCGCCAAGCCCGACTCGCGCACCGTGGGCGTCGAGTTCGTCACCACGTCGGTCGCCAGCGGCAAGGACGGCGTGGAGAAGCCGGACAACTGGGACCGGTACATGAAGGCCAACCCGCACCTGAAGTTCTACAACGGCAA
Source organism: Streptomyces sp. AC627_RSS907 (assembly GCF_019049165.1). NCBI lineage: Bacteria > Bacillati > Actinomycetota > Actinomycetes > Kitasatosporales > Streptomycetaceae > Streptomyces > Streptomyces sp. AC627_RSS907. The sequence goes on along the minus strand of NZ_JAGMUE010001418.1, from coordinate 390 downwards.
GCGCGGCTACGTGGCCCTCACGCTCGACGGCGAGCAGGCCCGCGCCGACTACAAGACGGTGCCCTACATCACCAGGCCGGGGGCCCCGATCCAGACCGTGGCCTCCTACGCCACCGAGGCCGGCAACCCGGGCCTGCACCAGGTCTGACCGGCCGGTCGAGCTGACCCGGGCCGCGGGGCCCGCCCCCGTGCCCCCGCGACCGGCTCACCCGTTCGGCGGATGCCCGTTGGCCGTGCCGCCGGCCTGCCACTGTGCTGGAGGTATGGACGTGAACCCCATCGAAATGCAGAAGTGCCTGGGCGGGGTGCACTACCCCGCCTCCAAGCGCGAGATCGTCGACCAGGCCAAGGAGCACGGGGCGGGCAAGGACGTCATGGGCGCCCTGAAGT
>NZ_JAGMUE010001417.1:0-582 GCF_019049165.1 Streptomyces sp. AC627_RSS907 | reverse complement strand
CCGGAAACAGAAATCCCCTTACGCCGGGACGTCACGAGATGGCGCGGTTCTCACGCCTTCCGCCCTTTACGCCGCGAAGGAGGGGAATCGCGGGCGCCCACTCAGACGCCCGCAAGCACACCTTCAAATAGCCTCTGACCTGCACACATGCATGGTCATCGGGCAACCCGACCCGCCACGCGGACACCGCCCGCGGCGCACCTGACGGCGCCCGGGCTATAGCCGCGTGTTATGGAAAAATGTTACTACCCGCTTCAACAAGGTTTCGGAATGCTGGTAGCGCCCCCTGGCAAACCGACGCACGAGAAATCGCGCGTCTTCGGAAACGAGGAACCTTGCGTATATCCAGGTTGATCCCCGCACTCGTAGCCGCTTCGGCATCCGTCATGACGCTCGCCGGCACCGCCACCGCCGCCGAGCCGGCCCCCAAGCCCTCGACCCCGTCGAGCGTTGAAACCAAGATCATCGGCGGCGGGTACGCGCAGAGTGGCCCCTGGGCCGCTCGGCTGTTCTCCAACGGGAGGCAGACCTGCACCGCCACCATTATCTCGGCCAACTGGATCCTCACCGCCAAGCACTGTG
>NZ_JAGMUE010001416.1:0-582 GCF_019049165.1 Streptomyces sp. AC627_RSS907 | reverse complement strand
AGCGCGGCGTCATGGTGTCGAGCAGGTAGCGGTGGTCCTGGGCGTCCTGCCAGACCTCGTCCTGGCCGAGGAGGGTGGCCCAGTGCTCCTCGGCCGTCCAGTTGCGGTGCGGCTCGGGCGGGATGCCCTGGAGCTTGTCCCGTACCTCCCGCTGGGCCTCGCGCGCGTCCCGTAGCGGGCTGGCGAAGTCGGCGTGGGCCGCCGTGAGGTGCTCGTAGTGGGTGATGGCCTCCGCCACCTCGTGCTCGGCCTGGTGCACGTCGAGCCCGGAGCGCACGCGGCCTCGCGCGCACTGCACCAGCAACCGGGCCAGCCGGGCCCGGGCCGCGTGGTCGTCCGGCGCGCGCTCGCGGGCGATGCCCATCGCCTCGTCGGCCACGGCCAGCCCCTCGCGCCACCGCTCGCTGCGGAACAGGAAGCCGCGCAGGTCGTTCAGGACCCGGACCAGCTCGGGCTCGAAGGCGGCCGGGTTGGCGCGCGCCACGCGCCGGTAGATGTCGGCCGCCTCCCGGGCGGCGGCCAGCGCCCGGGGGCGGTCTCGCGCGCTCCAGTACATGACCCCCAGGTTGCTCAGCGCCAGCG
>NZ_JAGMUE010001415.1:0-558 GCF_019049165.1 Streptomyces sp. AC627_RSS907 | reverse complement strand
CTCGAACCACGCCCGGACCGCCGCCGTCGAACGGCGCTGAAGGATGGACCGGGTCCGGACCGGGTCCATGGCCAGGTCGTCGTCGCTGTCGTGCACCCCGAACGCGATCAGCCCGAAGTCCCGGTCCTCCAGGGTCGCGGGGGCGCCCAGGGTCGCCGAGATCTCGTCCACGAGTTGCTGGTAGTCGCCGCGCATCCGCCGCGTGGCCCCCTTCGAGGTGGCTGGCTTTCGAGGTGTCTGGATGAACCCCCGCGCCTCTCGGGCGGGTATGCCGCCCGAGGAGCGTGCGGGGGAGGTGGTGGGTGGGGGAGCGGGGAACGACGGCTCCGGTCGCCGTGCCCTCCGGTTCCCGGTCGCGTCAGCCGCGCTCGGCTGGTCGTGCGGTCGCGACGTTCACGCGGCGCTCCGGCACCGCGCATGCTTCAGGTGTTCCACGCGCTCCCCGTTTTTCATGCTTCCGTGCTCCGTGCTCCGTGCTCCGTGCTCCGTGCTCCGTGTGGCTCGTGCTCTGCGTTCGTGCTCCGCGTTCGTGCTCCGCACTCCTTGCCCGTCCGGACC
>NZ_JAGMUE010001414.1:0-579 GCF_019049165.1 Streptomyces sp. AC627_RSS907 | reverse complement strand
GGGCTCGCCTGCTGCCGCTGCGCCCGGTCGCTGCCGCGCCGCGACCCGCGCTGGGTCACCCGCGTACCGAACAGATCGCTGCGGATGACCTGTACGGCCACGATGACGAACAGCCACAGTACGGCGAGGAAACCCAACCGCATGACCGTGAGGGTCAGCTCTGACATTGCCCCCGCTTCACCCTTCGGCTTGCCGATAAACGATGGTGGTGCTGCCCACGACGACGCGGGAGCCGTCGCGGAGCGTAGCGCGCGTGGTGTGCTGTCCGTCTACCACGATGCCGTTGGTCGATCCCAGATCCTGGACCGTCGAGGGCGTTCCGACCCGGATCTCGCAATGCCGGCGCGAGACGCCCGGATCGTCGATCCGCACGTCGGCGTCCGTGCTCCGACCCAGCACCAGAGTGGGCCGGGAAATCTGATGGCGGGTGCCGTTGATCTCGATCCACCGCCGCGTCTGCGCTCCCGGGTGCGGACCCGCGCCGGGCTGACCCGCCCGCGGCGCGGGACGCGCCCCGGGCGGCGGGGCACTGGGCATCGGCGGCGGACCACCGGGCGCGTTCCCCCCACGGGGCGGTAC
>NZ_JAGMUE010000144.1:0-6889 GCF_019049165.1 Streptomyces sp. AC627_RSS907 | reverse complement strand
GGCCGGGGCCGATGGGCACGGCGGCGCCGGCAAGCCGGACCGGTCCGGTGTCGGGCGCGCCGACGGGTGCGGGCACCGGCGGTCCGTGCACGGGCGGGGCCGGTACGACGGGGTCGTGCGAGGGCGGGGGCGGGAGCGGGGGCGCGGGGGCCGCGGGGCGAGCGCCGGCCGAGCCGCCGCCGGCACCGCCACGGCCACCGGCCGTCGTGGCGAGCTTGGCCGACGGCCGGCCGTTGCGGCGCCCCTCGATCAGGCCGACCGCCCGCTCGGGCAGCCACGCCGAGGCCGTACCGCTGTCGTCGGAGCCGGAGCCGAACAGGTGGGGTGCGAGCTGGGCCTGGAGGTCGGCCGGGTTGGGCCGGGCCGTGGCCTCCATCTGCATGCAGGACTCGATGAGCGGGCGCAGCTCGTCCGGCAGGCCTTCCAGGTCGGGGCCCTCGCGCAGCAGCATGAAGACCGTCTCGACCGGGTTGGCACCGTGGAAGGGCGGGTGGCCGGTGGCGGCGAAGACCAGCATCGAGCCGAGCGAGAACACGTCGCTCGCGCCGGTGACGCTGCGGGAGTCCTTCGCCTGTTCCGGGGACATGTAGGCGGGGGTGCCCACCGCGACGTTCGTCATCGTCAGACGGGTGTTGGAGACGCCGGACGCGATACCGAAGTCGATCACCCGGGGGCCGTCCTCGACGACGAGGACGTTGGAGGGCTTCAGGTCGCGGTGGACGAGCCCGGCGCCGTGGATCGACTGGAGCGCCTCGGCGACGCCCGCCGCCAGCCAGCGCACCGCCTGGGCCGGGAGCGGCCCGCACTCGTTCACTATCTCCTCGAGGGAGGGCGCGGGGACGTACGCCGTGGCCAGCCACGGCACCGCGGCGCGCGGGTCGGCGTCGACCACGGCCGCCGTGTAGAAGCCGGAGACGGCGCGGGCCGCCTCCACCTCGCGCGTGAAGCGGACGCGGAACAGCTGGTCCTCCGCCAGCTCCGTCCGGACCGTCTTGATCGCCACGCGCCGGCCGGACGCCGAGCGCGCGAGATAGACCAGCCCCATACCGCCGGCGCCGAGTCGCCCCAGCACCTCGAACGGCCCGATCCGCCGCGGATCGTGCTGCGTCAGCTGATCCACCACTTGCCTGCCACCTCCCCGTACGAGCCGCGCCACCCACATATGTACGCGACCGAAGTGCAGCGTCTCACCACCGCACGTCCGTGGCGCCACGCACCCCGATTCTTCCTGTCCGGGACGCCGGTGGCGAACCTCGGGACAATCAGGGTGTCTCGCCCGTTCCCGGGCAAAGGGCTACGCCCTCCGGTCCGCGTTCAGCGTTGCAGCAGTGCGAACGACGCCCCCTGGCCGTCCGAGACCACCGCCACCCGCCCGTGCGACGTCTCGAAAGGCGGCACCCGCACCCGTCCGCCGAGCCGGGTCACCGCGCCGAGCGCGGCCTCGCAGTCCTCGACCAGGAAGTGGACGAGGAAGTGCGGCGGCATCTCGGCGGGGAAGACGTCGGAGACCGGGGAACGGCCGAAGCCGGGCGCGGCACCCGGGCCGGGGAGGGCGCCCTGGAACAGCTCGCCGTAGAAGGCGCCGGCGGCCTCGGTGTCCCGGGTGTACAGCTCCACCCAGGCGAAGGTCCCCGGCTCGTATCGCCGCCCGAAGCCGGTGAAGCGGGTAGTGCGGCGGGTGCCCGGGGCGGCGCCCGGAGCGCCTGGCGCGATCCCTCGGCCGCCGTCGCCCGGCGGACGGGCGCCCGGCGTTCTGGGGCTGCGGGGTGTTCCCGGAGCGCCCGGTGCCTCGGCGACGGCCGGTGCTTCGGGGGTACCCGGCGACTCGGCGGTGCCCGGCGCCACGGGAGCCCCCGACGACCCGGCGGTGCCCCGCACCACGGGAGCCCCCGACGACCCGGCGGTGCCCCGCGCGGCCGTGGCGTCGGCTCCCGGCTGCCACAGGGCGAAGACGGCACCCTGGGGGTCGGCCACGAGGGCGGTCGTGCCCAGGTCGTCCACCGGCCGCGGTGGCGTGACGATCTGCCCGCCGGCCGCCCGGATCCGCCCGGCCAGGGCCCCGGCGTCGGCGGCGGCGAAGTACACCGTCCAGACGGTGGGCAACCGGCCGTCCGGCTTGCGTGCGAGCGCGGCGACGGGCTCGCCGTCCAGCCTCGCCCACGTGTAGGCGCCGGGCCCCGTCACCCCGGCCTCCTCGAAGGTCCAGCCGAAGAGCTCGCCGTAGAAGCGCTTGCCCGCCTCGACGTCGGAAAGCTGCGCGTCCACCCAGCAGGGGACGCCTTCCGGATACGCGGACGGGCGGCTGGACGCTCGCTTAGCGGATGCCCTGTTTTCGGCCATGCCGTCAAAGTAACCGCGTCGCGCGCACCGCGCAGACCAGGCACACCAGCCTCTTCGCGCCCGCGCACCCCATTTGCAGTCGGCCGAATCGCGCCCGGATCACCCGTCGGTAAGCTGACGGCATGACAGGACAAGTGCGTACCGTCGACGGCCGCGTGGCCGGTCGACGTGGGCAGGCGACCCGGCAGAAACTGCTCGACTGCCTCAGCGACATGCTCAGCTCCTCCCCCTATCGCGATGTCAAAGTCATCGATGTCGCCCGCAAGGCAGGCACCTCGCCGGCGACCTTCTACCAGTACTTCCCGGACGTCGAGGGCGCCGTCCTGGAGATCGCCGACCAAATGGCCGCCGAGAGCACGGGGTTGGCCGAACTGACGGCGGGCCGTTCGTGGGTCGGCAAGGCCGGCTGGCAGACGGCACAGGAACTCGTCGACGGTTTCCTGGAGTTCTGGCGCAGGAACGACGCCATCCTCCGCGTCGTCGACCTGGGCGCGGCGGAGGGCGACAAGCGGTTCGCCAAGATCCGGATGAAGATCCTGAACTCGGTGAACTCCTCCCTCGCGGACTCCGTCGCCGAACTGCAGGCCAAGGGCAAGATCGACAAGGACGTGAACCCCGCGGCGATCGCCGGTTCGCTGGTCGTCATGCTCGCCGCCGCCGCCTCCCACCAGAAAGGTTTCTCCTCCTGGGGCGTCAAGCAGGCCGAACTCAAGCCCGCGCTGTCGCTGTTGATGTACCTGGGCGTCACCGGGAAGAAGCCCACGAAGTAACCGGTGGCGCGGTGACGCGACACAGCGGCCTGTCATCTGTGTCCCGTCCCTCCCCCACCAGGCCGGCAGCGGCCGGTCCCCGCACCACGTGCCTCCTCACCGGCGACGACGACGTCAGCCGCTGAGCCACCCGCACCGCCAGCGCCTCGCCGCCCGTCCGCTCGAACTCGGCGACCGTGTCCCGGCCCCACCGCCGCACCGACACGACGACCTACGCCTCGACGTTCAGCGTTCAGTGCATTGCAGCGCTCAACGCCTTTCCGCGTTCTGCCCCACGGCGGTCGCATCCGCCGCCGCCCGGTGAGCGTCATCCGTAGCGCCGCACTTCCTGGTCACCCGGGGTGCGCACCCGCCGGTGCCCGGGCAGACTGTCGTCCTGGGGCCGCCGCACACGGCCGCGATGCCGGGTGTACCGGCGCGTCCCTGCCGGCGCGAGCCCCCGGTGATGTCCCGACGGACGTCCGGCGGTTGTCGCCCGACGGGGAACAGCCGCCCACCCGGCCGGTGTTGTGCTCAGCACCGATGCCCGTATCCGCTGCACCCGCTGGAGGAGACCGGAATGGCCCTGACCCGCGACGAGCGTGAGAAGTTCCTGGCCGAGCCGCACATCGCCGCCCTCGCCGTCGAAGCGGAGGCGGGCCGTGCCCCGCTGAGCGTGCCGATCTGGTACCAGTACGAGCCCGGTGGCGACGTATGGATCATGACCGGGCTCGACAGCCGCAAGAACCAACTGATCAAGGCGGCGGGCCGGTTCTCCCTGATGGTCGACCGGCTGGAGCCCACCATCCGGTACGTGTCGGTCGAGGGGCCGGTCATCGAGACGGTCCCCGCCACGGAGGAGCACCTGCGGGAGATCTCCGCCCGCTACCTCCCGGCCGACAAGGTCGACGGATACGTCGCGTTCGCCACCGCGAACCACGGCGAGCAGGTCATCGTCCGCATGCGGCCCGAACGCTGGGTCTCCTCCGACCTCGGCTCGGTGTAGGACGGCGCCCGGTACCGGACGGCGACGGGGCCGGCGCGTGACAATCGGGGCATGGAAACCGATCTCCACGAGCTGCTGAGGTCGCTGCGGGTGTGGGACCCCGCGGTCACCGAACTGCCGCCCTTCGACCCGGCCACCGCGCCCGGCGAACCCCTGCCGCTGTTCACGCGGTGGTTCGCCGAGGTGGTGGCGGCCGGCCAGGCCGAGCCGCACACCGTGGCGCTGGCGACGGCGGACGCGGAGGGCCTGCCGGACGTACGGATCGTGATGCTGCACGGTGCGGACGCGGCCGGCTGGTCCTTCGCCACGCACGCCGACAGCCGCAAGGGCCGCCAGCTCGGCGCCCGCCCGTACGCCGCCCTCTCCTTCTACTGGCCGGTGCTGGGCCGTCAGGTGCGCCTGCGCGGCCCGGTCGCCGTCGCCGGGGCGGAGGAGGCGCTGGCCGACCTGCACGCGCGCTCCACCGGAGCCCTGGCCGCCGCCCTCACCGGACGGCAGAGCGCGGTCCTGGGCTCGCCGGACGAGCTGGCCCGCGCCTCCGAGGCGGCGTGGGAGCGGGCGGGCCGGGAGCCGGACGCGCCCGTTCCGTCCTGGACGCTGTACCGGCTGGTCCCCGACGAGGTGGAGTTCTTCCAGGGAGACGCCCGCCGCCGCCACGTACGGCTGGCCTACCGGCGGACGGAGGACGGCGGCTGGCGCACACGGCTGCTGTGGCCGTGAGCGGCGGTCAGCGTCCGTCGTACGCCGCCGGCTCCTCGTCCGTCGCGAGCCGGGCGTGCAGGTGCACGTCCCGGAACGCGTCGCGCCGGCCCGCCTCGAACATCGCCTCGCGCAGGGTCCCCTCGGACGGGTAACCGCACCGCTCGGCGACCCGGCAGGAGGCGGTGTGCCCCAGCGCGTGGCCCAGTTCCAGGCGGTGCAGGCCGAGTTCCGTGAAGGCCCAGCGGGAGGCGAGGAGCAGGGCGCGGGTGGCGACGCCCCGGCCCCGGGCCTCGGGGAGCACCCAGTAACCGACCCGCGCCAGCCTCAGCGGCCGGTTGATCTCGTTGACGCCGATGTGCCCCAGCGTCGTACCGCTCTCCTCGTCGGTGACCCGGAACGACGCGGCCACGCCCTCCTCGGCCTCCCTCGCCCGTGCGCGCAGCGACTCACGGGCACCGCTGAGGTCGGCCCACTGCTTGAGCGGCGTGTTCCAGCGCTGGAACTCGGGGTCCAGGCATCCGCGCAGCCACGTCGCCGCGTCGGCGTCCGAGCCGGCGTCCCAGGGCCGGAGGTGGAGTCCGTGTCCGCGCGGTTCGGGGAGGGAGGGGTCGAGGGTGTGCCCACGTGTGTCAGCCATCCAGCCATTCAACCCGAGCGCCGTCTCCACCCCGCCGGCGGCCGTGACCGAGCCGCAACCGATTCCATTCTTGACCGAGACCCATCAATCAGGCGCGCGATTACGCTCGCCGCATGGCCGACTCCCCAGCGTCCGCTGAACCGCGGTCCGCGCATTCCGCGGGCCGCCCCGTGTACGTCATCGGCGGTGGTCCGGGCGGTCTCGCCGTCGCCCACGCGCTGCGCGTACGGGGTCTGCGGGCCGTCGTCCTGGAACGCGCCGACCACGTCGGCGCGTCCTGGCGGCGCCACTACGACCGGCTGCGGCTGCACACCACCCGCCGGATGTCGGCACTGCCGGGGCTCGCGATGCCGCGCCGCTTCGGACGGTGGGTGGCCCGGGACGACGTGGTGCGGTACCTGGAGAAGTACGCCGAGCACCACGAGCTGGAGATCGTCACCGGTGTCGAGGTCTCCCGCGTCGAGCGCGCGCCCGACGGCCACGGCTGGCTGCTGCACGCCTCCGGCGGCCGCGTGCTGACCGGCGCCGCGGTCGTGGTCGCCACCGGCCACAACCACACCCCGCGCCTGCCGGACTGGCCGGGGCGGGACACGTACCCCGGCGAGCTCCGGCACGCCGCCGAGTACCGGAACGCGGCTCCCTACGCCGGGCGGGACGTCCTGGTCGTCGGCGTCGGCAACACCGGCGCCGAGATCGCCGTGGACCTGGTGGAGGGCGGCGCCGGCCGGGTACGGCTGTCCGTGCGCACCGCGCCGCACATCGTCCGCCGCTCGACCGCCGGCTGGCCCGCCCAGTACACCGGCATCCTGTGCCGGCGGCTCCCGGTCGGCCTGGTCGACCGGCTGGCCCGGCCGGTGGCCCGGATCAGCGTGCCCGACCTGTCGGCACAGGGCCTGCCGCGCCCCGCCACCGGGCTCTACAGCCGGGTGGCACAGGGCGCCATCCCGGTCCAGGACGTGGGCCTGATCGACGCGGTGCGGTCGGGCCGGGTGGAGGTCGTGGCCGCCGTGGACGGCTTCGAGGACGGCGAGGTCGTCCTCGCGGACGGCGCCCGGCTCGCCCCGGACGCGGTGATCGCGGCCACCGGTTACCGACGGGGCCTGGAGGGCCTGGTGGGCCACCTCGGCGTCCTCGACGCGCACGGCAGACCGGCCGTGCGCGGCGCCCGCTCCCCCCGGAACGCACCCGGCCTGTATTTCACCGGCTTCACCAACCCGATCAGCGGCATGCTCCGCGAACTGGCGCTGGACGCGACACGGATCGCCAAGGCGATCACGCGACACGACGCGGCCCGCGCCTCACGACTACCGGGCTGAGGTGCCGTCCCGGTCCCTGCCCCCTGCCCCCTGCCCCCTGCCCCCTGCCCCATGCCCGGGAGGGTACGCCCGGCTCAGGACACCCCGAGCGCCGGAGTGGCCCGCCGCCGGATCACCAGGGCCATCAGCGCCGCGGCCG
>NZ_JAGMUE010001413.1:0-749 GCF_019049165.1 Streptomyces sp. AC627_RSS907 | reverse complement strand
CTGCGTGGGGTGCGCGTGGATGAGCTGGGCCACCTCGGCGGGCAGCGCCTCCCAGTTGTAGATGAGCTGGGCCTCGCCAACCTGCTCACCCATGCGGTCACCGACCATGTGGACGCCGACCACGGCGCCGTCGCGCACCTGGACCAGCTTGATCTCACCCGTGGTCTTCAGGATGCGGCTCTTGCCGTTGCCGCCCAGGTTGTACTTCAGGGCCACGACCTTGTCGGCGCCGTACAGCTCCTTGGCCTTCTCCTCGGTGATGCCGACGGAGGCGACCTCGGGGTGGCAGTACGTGACGCGCGGCACGCCGTCGTAGTCGATCGGCACGGTCTGCAGACCGGCGAGCCGCTCCGCGACCAGGATGCCCTCGGCGAAGCCGACGTGCGCGAGCTGCAGGGTGGGGACCAGGTCGCCCACGGCCGAGACGGTCGGCACGTTGGTGCGCATGTACTCGTCGACCAGGACGTAGCCGCGGTCCATGGCGACCCCGGCCTCCTCGTAGCCCAGGCCCTGCGAGACCGGGCCGCGACCGACGGCGACGAGCAGCAGCTCGGCCTCGAAGGTCTTGCCGTTCTCCAGCGAGACCTTGACGCCGTTGGCGGTGTACTCGACGCCGGAGAAGCGCGAGCCGACGGAGAACTTGATGCCGCGCTTGCGGAAGGCGCGCTCCAGGAGCTTGGAGCTGTTCACGTCCTCGACCGGAACCAGGTTCGGCAGCGCCTCGACGATGGTCACGTCGGTGCCTAAGG
>NZ_JAGMUE010001412.1:0-657 GCF_019049165.1 Streptomyces sp. AC627_RSS907 | reverse complement strand
GCGTACGGCGGGGAGGGCGGGCGCCCCGGCGGCCCGCGGCGCGCGCCCGCACAGCGCGACGCCACGCCCGCCCGGCGGCCCGTGCCGCGGGCCGTGTCGGCTCAGACGACCTGGTGCAGCCAGCGCACCGGGGCGCCCTCGCCGGCGTACCGGAACGGCTCAAGCTCGTCGTCCCACGGCTTGCCCAGCAGCCGGGTGAGTTCCGCGGCGAGTTCGCTCTCGCCGCGCGAGGCGCGGCCGAGCGCGGCGCGCAGCCGGTCCTCGGGGATCAGGATGTCGCCGTGCATGCCGGTGACGGCGTGGAAGATGCCCAGCTCCGGCGTGGAGCTGTAGCGCTCACCCTCGGCCGTGGCGCACGGCTCGGCGGTCACCTCAAAGCGCAGCAGGTGCCAACCGCGCAGCGCGGAGGCGAGCTTGGACGCGGTGCCGGCCTGGCCCTGCCAGGAGAACTCGGCGCGCCAGGTGCCGGGCGCGGCGGGCTGTCTGATCCAGTCCAGGGTGACGCGCACGCCGAGCACGCCCGCGATGGCCCATTCGACGTGCGGGCACAGCGCGCGCGGGGCGGAGTGAACGTACAGAACTCCACGTGTCGTCACCGGGACCTCCAGTGCGGTTCGAGGTTCGCCTTCCCCAGCGGCCTCGCGTTCCGTACCGGCC
>NZ_JAGMUE010001411.1:0-561 GCF_019049165.1 Streptomyces sp. AC627_RSS907 | reverse complement strand
CGAGTGGGGGAGACCACCTACCCGACGGCGTGGAACGCCCGCCGCGGGCTGCGCATCGGCGCCGGCTCCTACAGCGGCAAGGCGGACTCCTTCTTCCCCGGCACCATCGACGAACTACAGATCTTCGACAAGGGCATCAGCCCGGAAGAAGTGACCCGCCTGTACGCCAAGGAGACCATCGGCGATCCCGGCCGCCCCGCCAAGGCGATCTTCCCTCTCGACGAGGAGTCCGGAGCCACCGAGGTCACCGCCCACGGCGGCGTGCTTCCCGCCCGCTTCCACGGTGGAGCGGCTTCGGGAAACCCGGGCGTGGCAGGCAATGCCCTGACACTGGACGGAACGGATGACTACGCCCGTGTGGGCGCACCTCACCTGAACTCCTCCAGGAGCTTCGCCGTCGCGCTGTGGGCCAAGCTTCCCGAGACCAAGCCGGGCAGAGCCGCGGTGGCCATATCCCAGGGCGGCACCCACAAGGCGGGCTTCGAGCTGTACTACTCGGCGGCGTACCAGCGGTGGGTGTTCGACCAACACGCCGACGACACCCCGAGCGCGGCGGCGGTG
>NZ_JAGMUE010001410.1:0-631 GCF_019049165.1 Streptomyces sp. AC627_RSS907 | reverse complement strand
CGCCGAGACCGGCGCGAAGTTCCAGACGTTCCTGCACGCGGTGGGGGTTGACCAGTGAGTACGCCGACCTGGCCGAGCGAGTTCGCCGAGCGGTACCGGGCCGCCGGCTGGTGGCGCGGCGAGACGTTCGGGCAGATGCTGCGCGAGCGCGCGGAGCGTCACCCGGACCGGATCGCGATCGTGGACCCGGCGCCCGCGCCCGGCTCCCCGGACGGCCGCCGCCTGACCTACGGCGACCTTGACGCCCGCGCCGACCGGCTCGCCGCCGGCTTCCTGGCCCGTGGCATCGGCAAGGGCGACCGGGTGGTGCTGCAACTCCCCAACGTCGCCGAGTTCTTCGAGGTGATGTTCGCGCTCTTCCGCGTCGGCGCGCTGCCCGTCTTCGCGCTGCCCGCGCACCGGGAGAGCGAGGTGCGCTACTTCTGCGAGTTCACCGAGGCCGCCGCGTACGTCATCCCGGCCACGCACGGCGGGTTCGACTACCGCGAACTGGCCACCGCCGTCCGCGCCCAGGTGCCCACGCTGCGGCACGTGTTCGTCGCGGCGGACCCGGCCGAGGCGGGCGGGCACACGCCGCTGGCCGACCTACCGGCCGAGCCGGTGCCCATCACCGACCCGCCCGCCCCCGGTG
>NZ_JAGMUE010001409.1:0-544 GCF_019049165.1 Streptomyces sp. AC627_RSS907 | reverse complement strand
GCCGTGGCCAGCGCGCCGCGCATGCTGTGCGCCGCTCCCTCGCCGTCGGGCCTGGGCGCCGTCGGCCGGTACGCGTCGGTGGTCGCGCCCCAGCCGACGAGGTCGGCGTAGCCCGCCGCGCCCCGCGCGTCCGCGTGTTCGGCCCGCTCCACGACCAGCACGCCCGCGCCCTCGGCCAGCACGAAGCCGTTGCGCCGCCGGTCGAAGGGCCGGCTGGCCCGCTCCGGGTCGTCCCAGCCGCTGGCAAGGGCCCGGGCGTGCGCGAAGGCCAGCGCCGACGTCGGGTTGAGCGGGGCCTCGGCGCCGCCGCAGATCACGACGTCGGCCTCGCCGTAGCGGATCAGCCGCGCGGCCTCGGCCACCGCGTGGGCGCCGGCCGAGCAGGCGGTGGCGATGGCCGAACTCCAGCCGCGCGCCCCGTACTTGATGGCGATGCGGGCGGCGGCCATGTTCGGCAGCATGCCGGGCAGCAGGTAGGGGCTGACCGAGGTCGGGCCGCGCTCGGCCCGTGCCCGGGTCTGCTCCTCGTAGGTGGTCAGCCCGC
>NZ_JAGMUE010001408.1:0-903 GCF_019049165.1 Streptomyces sp. AC627_RSS907 | reverse complement strand
CCACGGTGGCGACCGAGCCCTGCACCTTGACGGTGGCCGTGGACACCTCGTCGGTGCCCTCGGCGCCCAGCATGTGCACCATGCCGAGCCCGTAGCCGACGCCGCGCCGCACGGCCTGCGGGTCGCCCGCGCCGTCCGGGCCGCCGGGCAGCGGCCACTCGCCCTCGTCCGCGTCGGCGTCGTCCCCCGGCAGCGCGGGCAGCGGCTCGTCCCGGACCGCCGTCAGCAGGTCGGCCACGGGGGCCGGGCAGGTGACGGTCTGGCCGGTGGGCAGCAGGTCACCGGTGGCCATGACGTTGCGCATGCGCAACTCGGCCGGATCGAGGCCGAGCTTGGCCGCCAGCTTGTCCATCTGGCCCTCGTACGCCGCGCACACCTGCATCGCGCCCTCCCCGCGCACGTGGCCCGATGGCGGGTTGTTGGTGCGCACCGCCCAGCCCTCGACGAACGCGTGCGGCACCACGTACGGGCCGCAGGCGAAGGAGACGGCGGCGGCCAGCGCGTCGGCCGAGGTGTCGGCGTAGGCGCCGGCGTCCAGCAGGATCTGCGCCTCGACCTTGAGCAACGTGCCCTCGGCGTCGGCGTGGTGGCGGTAGCGCAGCAGCGTGGGATGGCGGTGCGCGTGCCCGAGGAAGGACTCCTCGCGGGTCGCGGCCAGCTTGACCGGGTGGCCGGTGCGCAGCGCGAGCAGGCCGAGCGGCAGCAGCATGCCGGCGTCCTCGCGCTCGCCCATGGCGCCCGGCACGCCGGTCACGACGACCTTCACCAACTCGGGCGGCAGCCCGTAGCAGGCGGCGGCCAGGTCGCGGTCGGCGTGCGGGTCGGTGGAGGCGGTGTACAGCTCCACGCCGCCGTCCGGGCGCGGCACGGCGAGCCCGGCCTCGGCGCCGATCGGCGCCGGGT
>NZ_JAGMUE010001407.1:0-613 GCF_019049165.1 Streptomyces sp. AC627_RSS907 | reverse complement strand
GTGGTGCCGCACCGAGCATCCGGTACGCGATCCGCCTCGCCGAGAGGCGAACGCGCCCCGGCCACGCGAGGCGCCCAACACGCCAGCAGGCCCCCGCCCCCTCCCAAGGAGCCGCAATGCCGCACCCTCTCACCGTCACCCCCGTGGCCACCGTGGTCGGTGGGCACCAGGAACCGAGCGACGACTTCCAGGGCGGGGTCGAGTCCGTCATCCGGCTGCACGACGGGTATCCCCTGGAAACCCTCCAGGGACTGGGCGAGTTCTCCCACCTCACCGTGGTCTGGCACTTCCACCGTGCCTCACCCGACGATGTGGCCCTGCACGCCCGCAGCCCGCGCGGGAATCCCCGGTGGCCGGCGACGGGCACCTTCGTACACCGCAACCACCGCCGGCCCAACCAGTTGGCGACCTCCTACCCGCGCCTGCTCCGCGTGGAAGGGTGCGACCTGCACGTGACCGACCTCGACGCCGTCGACGGAACGCCCGTCATCGACCTCGCCCCGTACTTCCCGCAGATGGGTCCGCGCGGACCGGTCAGTGTCCCGCCGTGGGTCACGGAGATGCTCCCCGACTACTGGCGCGAGGCCGACCAGCGCTGACAACGGCTCACCGC
>NZ_JAGMUE010001406.1:0-636 GCF_019049165.1 Streptomyces sp. AC627_RSS907 | reverse complement strand
CGTAGCCACACCATCGCCGAGCAGTCCAGGAACCACCCGTACTCCACCAACCACCAGGTCGTCATCGACACTGACACCGACACCCGGCTCGTCGTCGCGGTCGGCCAACCAGTGGCGGGCGACCGCAGCGACTGCGAGGCATGGGAACTATCCGGCGCGAGCCGCCTTCACCGCGAAGTCCGTGCCCGCTCGCACGACCTCGTCCTTGCCGAATGACACAGAAAACAGCAGGCCACCAGGCACGTCAGAGATCAATGGCGACGCACATCACCACCCCGGCCGACGCGCCCGGGGGCGGCAAACCGGCTTCCGCTCGCCTGCCGCCCCAGGGGATCACGGCCGTCAGCGTGTGACGTCCACGAAGATCGGGTTGGTGTAGAACCACGTGTCGAGCCACGGGTCACCTTTGCCGGGTTCGTGGGGAAGCGGGCCGTGGGGGTCGATCCTCGCGCCGAGGAAGCCCGCGCCGTGGCGCTTGCCGTCGCTGCCGCGCAGCCGCAGGTAGAACGGGTGGTCAGCGCGCCCGACCGGGATGCGCAGGGTGTACGTGCCGCGGCGGCCCAGTACGTCGGAGGTGTGGACGACCCGGGTGTCCGGGGCTCGCCAGTCGTCGCGGTCGGCGGCCGGTCCGCAGAC
>NZ_JAGMUE010001405.1:0-564 GCF_019049165.1 Streptomyces sp. AC627_RSS907 | reverse complement strand
GGATGCGGACGGGGCGTACGGGACAGCAGGTGCTCGGCTGGTCGTGCGGCCGATGCGTGGCTTCCTAGGCGGCGACCACGTTGACCGCCTCGGTGGGCGCCTTGATGGTGACGCGCTCCTCCGGGACGGACGTCACCGAGGTCACGGACACGGAGTTCAGGCGTGGCCGCATCGGCGCCGGCACGGGCTCGCTCGCCGCGGCGGAACGCGCCAGTTCGGCGAGCGCCAGCTCGTCGCTCACTTCGCGCATCACCTGGGACATGCGTACGTCCAAGGCGTCGCAGATGGCGGAGAGCAGTTCGGAGGACGCTTCCTTCTGTCCTCGCTCGACTTCTGAGAGGTACCCCAGGGACACCCGGGCGGACGAGGAGACCTCGCGCAGCGTCCGGCCCTGGCGCTGACGCTGTCGGCGCAGCACGTCACCCAGCAGGCGACGGAGCAGAATCATCGCTGGCTCCCTCCTCGGACCGCGTATCCGGTTCCTTCTCGCCCCACCGTACCGCCTCGGGCTCCACCCGTGCGGGGGGCGATGTCGTGTTCACTCAGGGCTGCAAACATCAAAAG
>NZ_JAGMUE010001404.1:0-641 GCF_019049165.1 Streptomyces sp. AC627_RSS907 | reverse complement strand
GTTTCATAGTGTTTCGGTGGTTATTGCGTTAGGGAAACGCCCGGTTACATTCCGAACCCGGAAGCTAAGCCTTTCAGCGCCGATGGTACTGCAGGGGGGACCCTGTGGGAGAGTAGGACGCCGCCGAACTCCTTTTAGAAGAGCCTTGTCACGGATTTCGATCCGTGGCAAGGCTCTTCTGCGTTTCCAGCGTCTATACGTGTATGCCTCGCCCGTGTCACCGCAACAGCCCTGCCGACTGAGGGAAACACCCCAGGAGTAGGAGGCGCCGGCCGGTGTGGAAAGGCGTCACGCAGACCCCTGTGCGTGCGGTGCCTGCTCGGGCGGGTAAAGTCGGGGGGCATCATTGGCACGTATCCACAGGAGGCCCCCGGGTGGAGGTCCAGGAGACGCGCGTCCAAACCGACCGCGTGCTCACCATCCCGAACATCCTCAGCATGGCACGCCTCGTCGGCGTTCCGCTGTTCCTGTGGCTCATCCTGTTGCCCGAGTTCGGCGGCCCCAAGGCTGATGGCTGGGCGCTGCTGGTTCTCGCGTTCAGTGGCGTCAGTGACTACCTCGACGGCAAGCTCGCTCGCCGCTGGAACCAGATCAGCAGCCTCGGCCGGCTTCTCGACCCCGCCGCCGACCGGCTCTATATC
>NZ_JAGMUE010000143.1:32725-38911 GCF_019049165.1 Streptomyces sp. AC627_RSS907 | reverse complement strand
CCCTACCAGCGAGTCCAGCACCGGCCCCAACCCCACCCACTCCCCCGCCTGGCGCGACGCACGCGGCACCGCCTCGGTCCACCGGCAGGACATCACCTGGCACTCCATCACCGACGTCCGTATCAGTCTCGTGCCCGACCCGGACGGCACCGACCAGGACATCGTGAGGCGAGCGCGCCCCCACCGCTTCGACCTCCGCCGCTTCACCTTCGGGGGAACCCGCTACACCGATATCACCCTCGCCCTCCACCTCACCTCCGACAACAGCGGTATCGAAGCCAGCATCGACAAGGCCACCAACCACCTCAACACACAGGCCTACCACGCACCCGACGGCAGCCGGCTCACCTTCACCGTCACCCTCGCCGACCAGCAGGCCGACGCCCACCTCACCCTCACACTCACCCGGCTCACCGAGAACGCCGTCGACACAGTCGACCACCACATCAACTGGTCCCCCACCGCAGGCCTCGAGAACTACACCCACCTCATCACCGAACACACCGGCTTCGTCATCTCCAACGACGGAGGATTCCTCACACCACGCCGCGAAACAGCACACCTCTACACCACACCACCCACCACCACAACCACCCAGCTCAACGACATCAATTACAACGACCTCTTCAACGATGTCTACAGACAACTCACCCACAACAACCACCCCCGCCCCTACATCACCCGCGACGAACTCGAGACCTACGTCCGAAGCCACCCCGGCCTTATCCGCCCCCACAGCACCTACGCAACTCTCGCCTCGGACATCGTCATATCCCTCCTCAGCCATGGCGACCCCAGAGGCCTGAGAGGCGGCACACCCAGCCACTCCACCGAATCACAATCACCCACAGGCCCCGACGCACCCATCGCCGGCCCCTCCTACACCCGTCCACCGAACACGGACAAAGGAAAGGGCAGAGAGGACACAGCCGCACCACAGAAGCCCGAGGGCAGCGCCGGCACAACCAGCGCGTCCAGCGCCGACCCCTCAGAGACCCGAAGCACCGCGGCACTCCACACCGTCCCGGACAACACCCCCACCCCTCAGCAGTCCATCGAAGCCGGCCTCTCAGACCACGACCCCATCGACGCAGACGGCTCCGGCGACATACCCACTGCGTCCACCACGGGCCTCTCACACACCCACACCCCGCACAACCTCCCCACCGACACCGACCGCTCGTCCGGTGACGACACCTCACCGGGCCGCACCGGCTCCACCGGACAGCGGGGAGAACCGGAAAGGGAACAACAGGCCGACACCGAAGGAAAGAAGCGACCCTGGTACCTGGACAGCGGCGCTCTGGGGGACGCCTGGGTGTCCGAGGTGGACCCCCCGAAGGCCGACGACACGAACAAGTCGACCGAGCGGATCAGCGCCCAGACCCGCCAGGCAGGCGACAGCCCGGAACTCTCGGCGGGCATACACGACGGGGTACGGGCCATGCTCTCCGTCACGGACGCCAAGCAGTGGGACACCCTGCTGCGGCGCGGCACGCAGTTCGTCGCCGACGGCCGACTCGTATGGCTGCGGCCCGTGCTGCGTGACGCCGCGCCGCTCGTCGAGGAGACGGGCGCCGTCCGCGAGTACGCGGTCGGCTTCAGCACCTCCAAGGTGGGCCGCGCCACCCTGGAGAGCAAGTCCAGAAGCTTCGAAGCGTCGCTGCTCACCTTCCTGAACATCGGCTCGAAAGTCGTCTCCACTCTTCTTCCGGCCTTCCCCGTCGTCGGAATGGGCCTGACGGACAAGGTCGGCGCGAAGAACGACTGGACGCTGATCTCGGGCCGCAAAATGTTCGTCCAGCGCAACGAGCCGCTCCGGGCGGGCCTGATGGTCCGCGTCTTCGTCGACGGCGAGGAGCGCGAGCACCGCGTGGTGCTCCCGCCACGCCTCACCGTCCGGGTGCCCGCTTCGCACGTGACGAAGGAAGAACCCCAGCTCACACCGTATGAAGCACCGGAGCCGCTGCCCGGAGCCGGTATCAAGACGCAGCAGTCGATCGGAGTCCGCCAGGTACTCAACGCCGTCGATCCGATCCCGGTGACCGCCGCACTGCAACACACGCTGCGTACGGAGCAGCGTTTCTCCGCCGCGGCGGTCATGGAGATCGTCAACGCCGCCCAGAGCGTGCTGAACGAGCAGTCACTGCGCAACAGCAGCCGCCTGCTGTTCACCCACGGCATCGTCCTGCCGGCCCTGAACATCTCCCTGGGTCCCATGAAGTCGTTCAAGGGACACATGGTGATCCGGGCGGACATGGACACGATCCGGTACCTGGGAGACATCTCCGCCACCGGGATCCGCGACGACCAGGGCATCGGGATCACCACAGCGCAGACGAAGGAATGGACCAGCAAGGGTTCCCTGGCGTTGGCCGTCAACACCCTGGGCTTGACGAAATCCGAAGAGGATTCGGGTCAGCGCTCCTCGGGCATCGGCCCCGCCGCCAAAATCGCCTTCAAGCCGCACCGGAGCACGGGCCACGGACTGACCGGGGCCTCGTTCAACCACACCGTGCTGAACTCCCGTGAACCGCTCAGCCGATACCAGTCACAGCTGCGCATCGTCATCGAGACCGTATCGTCCACCCATGCCGTGCCGAGCGTGAGCCGGCCCGCCGAGTCGGAGGTCGCCGTCCCCAGCCGAGAGGCGCCCAAGTTCGAGCGGGCCCTGCTGGGGCCCGTGCTCACCTCGGTGCTGCGTGCCAGGCAGCTCATCGGTCCGGTCGCCGCGCAGCCGCACGTGCGGACGCTGCTGCGGATCGCGGACCTGCGGATCGCACCGGCAGCCTCCGAGCGCCCACGCTCACTGGACGAACCACTGGATGACCCTGACGCGAGCGAGCCCCTACCGCTGGCGACACGTCGCGGCATCGGGTTCGGTGAGAGCACCCTGCTGCCAGGCGCCGAGCTGGTCCTCGACCAGCTGCGCACGGTCCTGCGGGAGCAGGTGGCAGCCGCCGGGAAGGCGGGCGCCGACTGGTCCACGACCGACCGGGAACTGGACGTGTGGTTCGCCAGGCCCGCCCTCGAGGCGGACCTGTCGCAGCTGCTGGCCGGTGTCGACCGCACGGTCCGCGTGGGCGGCCGTACCTACCGGCTCGGAGTCAAGGCGCACCTGCGCGAGCGGCTCAGGGGAAGCAGTTATCCCCTGGTGGTCAACGCCCGTTCCCAGAGGACGGGGGCTGTCGCCGGCCACCGGAAGAAGACACGCGGCTGGAAGGTGAACGCCGGCGCCGGACTGCGGCTCAAGCTGCGTACCTGGGCCGTGCTGAGCCTGGGCACGGCGGGAGGCTCGGCGGAGTACCGGACCATCATGGCGGACGCCTTCACCGGCACCGCCAAGTCCTACCGGCGCACCGAGACGACCGGGGACGTGGACGAGCACGTCTACCGGGTCATCTACGAACTCACGGTCCAGGACGTCGATGCCAAGGCCGACAAGAACGCGTCGCGGACCTGGTGGATCCACCGTGCCCATCACAAGGGCGTGGTCGCCCGGATCGTCGTCCCCAAGGAGCACGTCCCGTCGAGCGCGCCCGACAGGGCCGAACTGAGCTCGACCGGCCAGGTCACCACACTCACGGCCTGGCCGCAGACCGGCGCGGTCGACTTCGCCACGGGCGGGGCGGCCGGGGTGTACCCGGCCTTCCTGGTGATGCCCGAACTGACCCGCCTCGCCGCCGATCTGTACGCCGAGTCGAACGGCGACCCCCTGTCCGACAACCGCCTGGACTGGCCGAGCGCACTCAAGGACGTGACGAGCCCAGAACACCTCGCCGCCGAGTTCGCCTCGCTGACCAGCCCCCAGGGCCTCGTCGTCGGCCTGCCCACCGCCTCCGACGGCGGCAAACGAGCCCTGCGGCTACGGCTGCGCGGCTACCGCCCCCGCCACCAGGGCACCAACGAGGCTGAGGTGGAGCAGTACGAGTACGGCGGCTACCAGCACGCCGCCACCGGGGGCCACGCCGTGGACTACGGCGTCAACGCGTCGCTGGGTCCGCAGTTCCAGCTGGGCAGCGACAAGGGCGACGTCAAGGGCGCGTCCCCGGCGGCCGGCCAGGAAGAGGAGCACGGGCCGAAGGGTCCGGGCGGCCGGGTCATGGCCCGCGTGACGGCCGAGGCGGACCGGGAGACCGAGCACGAGACGGAGGTCGACCGGGGCTTCATCGACATCAGCCGCGCCACCTACAGCGGCCCCAAACACACGTTCCGCATGGATCCGGTCTTCGAGGTCACACTGTTCGCGTGGCGGGGTGACGTCAGCACCGAGACGTCCCGCTACCTGCAAATCACGAACGGGCTGGACGTCCTGGTGCCCGAACGGCGCCTGCCCGCCCTGAAACTCGTAGCTCCCGAAACCGTTCAGGTCTGGCCCCACAGGCCTCGCCGGCACGCCCATCCGGGTCTGGAGCCCGGCTCCGGCTTCGCCGAACAGCTCCACGCGGACGCCGTACTGGACCACATCTTCCAGCAGTTGCAGAACCAGGGCGTGCTGCGCAAGGAGAAGGCGGGCGCCGCGCAACGCCCGGACCTGCTGCGCAGGATGCTCACGCAGTCGTTCTCGACGGAGGCGCTGCGCAGCCAGTGGACGACGCTGCGGACGGACGGCGTGCAGCGCTTCATCCCGATCCCGGGGTCCTTCGGCGGCGGGCGGGAACTGATGGTGCGGGTCAAGGCGCACCTCGGGGCCGCCCAGTGGCAAGAGTCGCGCCCGGACGTGAAGCTGATGCTCCGCACCGAGGGGCTGCACGAGATCAAGCACAAGGAGATGCACGTCACCGGCGTCGGCGGCAGGCTGGACGCGATGGCGCGGGGCGGCGCGGGCGTGGGCCACAGCGGCGTGGAGGGGGCCGCGGGCTACACCGGCAAGTCCTCCGAGGCCGAGGAGCAGCTGCACAAGACACTCGACATCGCCCGCGCCAACTTCCGCGGCGAGTCGTACGCCACCGGCCACGCCGTCACGTTCACCGTCGAGATCGCCCTGCGGGACCAACTGCCCGAGCTGCCCGACCTGATCGCGCGCGGACTGTACGCCGCCTACAGCTCCGCACGCTCGCTGATCGGCCGTCAGGAAGCGGGTACGCGGTGGTACGGCGACCGGTCCTCCGTCTGGCACCACATCGCCGGGCCGCGGCCCGCCGGGGCCGGTGTGCGGGCCGACGGCAGCGGCGGCACCTCCCGTGCCGACAAGGGCAAGGACCGAGCGGTCGAGGGCTCCGTCCTGCTGCTGCTGCCCGAGCACCTGATGGTGGAGGCCGACACCGCGCAGCTGGACCCCGGACCCGTCCTCGGCAGCGACCCCGTCTGGCAGCAACGGCAGCCCGGACCGACGGGGGACGTGGTGGTCTCCGCGTCGGAGCGGGCCGCCCTGGACAAACTCATCGACAACCTCCACCCGTGGTCACTGCCGGCCGGCGCCGCCATCGCGCGCTGGGCCGCGCTGCCCGCGGCCCCCTTCCGCCCGCCGACCGACCTGAGCGTGCCGGACGCCTGGTACGTGCCGGGCCTCGACGCCACCACCTTCGCCGGCCGGCGCTACGAGAACGCCACCGACAACATCCTGCGCTCCCGCATCGCCGATCTGCTGCGAGGCACCTACACCGTGCCCGTCTTCGCGGACAAGGTCACCGTCGAGCTGAGAATCACCGGCATACACCGGGTGCCGGGCATCCCGGACGTGCAGATCAAGGGCCGCCGCTACACGCAGGACATCGACGGCGAGGAACAGCGCCGCGGCGGCGAACGGGGCTGGTTCGCGGCGCTCGGACCGGAGGCCGGCGGCGAGGCGGACGAGCACACCAAACTGGCGGGCGCGCTGCCCCTGGAGTACGAGCGGGGCAGCGCCGAGGACCGGTCGGCGGAGCGCAACGACACCGACGAACGCAACAAGGAGTCCGTCCTCTTCCACCGCGCCTACGCCTTCGACACCGAGGTGCTCCTGACCGGCAGACACGGCACGATCCGGCTGAGCGCACCACAGGCCCTCTACGGCACGCTCCCCCTGGAGGAGGACACCGACGGCACCCTCGTACCCGCCGACGGAATCGGACAGAGCCTCGCCCGCTTCTTCGAGACGGCCGAGCCGGGCCCGGAGCCGATCGAAAAGAACCAGGAGGAGCAATCCCACTCCATACTGTCGCCTTCCGGCCAGCCGTACCTGCCGGACTTCCGAACGATCCCGCA